>JBKKAF010000149.1:0-12188 GCA_046714775.1 Xanthobacteraceae bacterium
ACCCTGATCGGCGGTTTTGCCGGCGGCGCGCTGGCAGCGCGCTACAGCTTGGCGACGTGCCTGTGGATCGGCGCCGTCCTGCAAATGGCGTCGAATCTGGCGTTCACCGGGCTGGCACTGGTCGGCAAGAGCTACGGGGCGCTCATAGCCGCGATCATTGCCGAGAATTTTACCGGCGCCATCGGCACCGTGATCTTCATCGCCTATCTCTCGGCGCTGTGCCAGTCGCCGCTGCACACCGCCACGCAGTTCGCGCTGCTCACCGCGCTGTCGGCGGTCGGCCGCACTTATCTATCGGCGGGCGCCGGCTATGTGGCGGAAGCGGCCGGCTGGCCGATGTTCTTTATCATCAGCGCCTTCACGGCGCTGCCGAGCCTCGTGCTGCTGGTCTGGCTGCAGCAACGCGGACATTTCGACGGGCTGGGGCGAAAGGTCTAGAATGCCGTCCGCTGCTTGATCGCCGCCGTCAGCGTGCCTTCGTCGAGATAATCGAGCTCGCCGCCGACCGGAACGCCGTGCGCAAGCCGTGTCACCTTCACCTTGGCGTCATGCAGCAGATCGGTGATGTAGTGCGCCGTGGTCTGGCCGTCGACGGTCGCGTTGAGCGCCAGGATGATCTCGGTCACTGCCGGATCGTGCGCGCGGGTGATGAGCGGATCGATGGCGAGGTCCTGCGGCCCGATGCCGTCGAGCGGCGACAGCGTGCCGCCGAGGATGTGATAGCGCGCATTGACGGCGTGCGCGCGCTCCAGCGCCCACAGGTCGGCGACGTCGGCCACCACCACGAGGATGGACGGATCGCGCCGCGGATCGGTGCACACCGTGCAGGGATTCTGGGTGTCGATATTGCCGCAGGTCTTGCAAATCTGGATCTTGTCGATCGCGGTCTGCAGCGCGCCGGCAAGCGGCGCCATGATCTGCTCGCGCTTCTTGATCAGGAACAGCGCGGCGCGCCGCGCCGAGCGCGGGCCGAGGCCCGGCAGGCGCGCGAGCAGCTGGATCAGGCGCTCGATTTCGGGTCCGGCGACGGCGGTGGGCATGATGGGCCAGCGCGCGAAGGCGCTATTGCATTCCCTTTCCGGAAGCAGGATCGCGCAGCGCCGTGATCAACTGATGCAGGCCGAACAGCGCGCGCTGGTCCTCGATGCCCGGGCTCATCTCGGCCATGGCGGTTTCCAGATAGGCCGTGAAGCGGTCCTTGTCGATCACGCCTTCCTGCACTAGGAAGCGGCAGGTCAGCACATGCAGCGCGAGGAAGCCGGCAATCGCGGCCGACAAGGACTGCAGATCCACCTTGTTGTCATTGTCCACGAGATCCTCCATCCGACATGGGTTTCCGCCGGATGAGGTCCCAGCGGCAGGTGACGATCTTTAAGACAATTTCATTCCGGGCGGCAGCGGCAATCCGCCGGCGACGTTTTTCATCTTCTCCTGCAGCACCGCTTCCGCCTTGCGGCGGGCGTCGGCATGGGCCGCGACAATGAGGTCCTCGACGATCTGCTTCTCGCCGGGCTTGAACAGCGAATCGTCGATCTTGACCGCCTTCATATCGCCTTTGCCCGAGAGCGTGACGGTGACGAGCCCGCCGCCGGCGAGGCCTTCGACCTCGACCTGGTCGAGCTCGGCCTGCATCGCCTCCATTCTGGACTTGAGTTCGGCGGCCTGCTTCATCAGGCCGAGAAAATCCGCCATGGTTCGTTCCTAATGCGCCTGATGGCGCGGTCAGACATCGTCCTTGTCGTGCGGACGCCGGTCGGCGCCATAGGCTGAACCATCATCGGCGGGCGGCGGTTCCGGCGGGATATCGCCGGCATCGGCCATCGGCGCGGGCTCAGGGTCGGGCTGGGGCTTGCGCACGTCGACGATCTCGGCGCCGGGAAAGCGCGCCAGCACCGCCTGCACCAGCGGATCGGCGGCAACGCCGGTCTTGAGCGCGGCCTGCTTGGCCTCGACCTGCGAGCGAACGGTCGGCTGCCCCGGCTCCTGTGAAATGACGACCATCCAGCGGCGGTTGGTCCATTGCGAGAATTTGCGCGACAGCTCGTTGACCAGCGTCTTGGGAGCGCTCGGTTCGAGCGCGATGTCGAGCCGCCCGTCCTCATAGCGCACCAGCCGCACGTCGCGCTCGAGCGCGAGCTTGACGCCGAGATCGCGCTTCTGCGCGGCCAGCGCCACGAGTTCCGCAAAGCTTAAGACGGCGAGCGCAGGAGTGTCCGGCTGCGCCTCGGCAACACGCGCGCCCGGATCGCCGGACGGCTGCGCGGCCGACGCAAGCGCCGCCCGTGGCACGCCGCGCGGCGCTTCAAAGCGCGGCGCCGAGCTTGCCGGGGTTGCTGGGGTTGCTGGCCGGCCGCCGCCATTGCCGGTGGGCGCGCGCGAGCCCGGTGCTGCGCCGTTGCCGTCGAGCGAGCGGATCACCTCGTCCGGCGTCGGCAGGTCGGCGGCATAGGCCAGCCGCACCAGCACCATCTCGGCGGCGGCCACCGGCCGCCCGGCGGTCTCCACCTCGGCGATGCCCTTGAGCAGCATCTGCCATGCGCGCGACAGCACGCGCATCGACAGTTTCTCGGCGAAGGCGCGGCCGCGGGTGCGCTCGATCTCCACCAGCGAGACGTCGTCGGCCACCGCCGGCACGATCTTCACCCGGGTGACGAAATGGGTGAACTCGGCCAAGTCGGCCAGCACCATCGCGGGATCGGCGCCGGTGTCGTATTGCTCGCGCAACGCCGTGAGCGCGGACGCGACGTCGCCGCGCATCACCGCCTCGAACAGGTCGATGGTGCGCGCGCGGTCGGCGAGACCGAGCATTTGCCGCACGTCCTCGGCGCGCACCGGCCCGGCGGCATGGGCAATCGCCTGATCGAACAGCGACAGCGAATCGCGCACCGAGCCTTCGGCGGCGCGCGCGATCAGCGCCAGCGCCTCCGGTTGGACCTCGATCTGCTCTTTGGCAGCGATGCCGCCAAGATGCTGCACCAGCAGAGCGGCATCGACGCGGCGCAGGTCGAAACGCTGGCAGCGCGACAGCACCGTCACCGGCACCTTGCGGATCTCGGTGGTGGCGAACACGAACTTGGCGTGCGGAGGGGGTTCTTCCAGGGTCTTGAGCAGCGCGTTGAACGCCGCCCCCGACAGCATGTGCACCTCGTCGAGGATATAGACCTTGTAGCGCGCGCTGACCGGCGCGTAGCGGATGGCATCGTTGATCTGGCGCACGTCGTCGACGCTGTTGTGCGAGGCGGCGTCCATCTCGATCACGTCGAGGTGGCGGCTCTCCATGATCGCCCGGCAATGCACGCCGAGCGCCGGCATCTTGATGGCCGGCTCGGTAACCGAGCCGTCCTGCAGCGCGTAGTTGAGCGCGCGCGCCAGAATGCGGGCGGTGGTCGTCTTGCCGACCCCGCGCACGCCCGTGAGAATCCACGCTTGCGGAATCCGGCCCGCCTCGAAGGCGTTCGACACGGTACGCACCATGGGGTCCTGTCCGATCAGGTCGTCGAACGTGGTGGGGCGGTATTTGCGCGCCAGCACGCGATAGGCGGCGGCTTGTGGATCGGGATGCGTTTGGTCGCTCATGGTCATGGCCGCTGCGCCGGCTCTGCTGCATCGTCATTGCCGGGCAAAAGGCGCGAAGCGCCGTCTTCGTGCCTAGTGACCCGGCAATCCATCAGTTTCGCTAGAAGATGGATGCGCGGGTCAAGCCCGCGCATGACGAAAAAAATCTGTGAATTCGGTGGGAGGCTGACGAGCGACCCGAACCGGAGCTCGTTAGGGCTGCTTCCTTCCGGACCTGACCCGGTTGGCGAGTGGCTCGTCCACCGCCAACCTCCCATCTCTATATCGGCGGAACGGAACGGGAATGCAAGCGGCCGAACCGCCGGTCTGCTAGTCTCTGGACAACCTGGATCGTCCGATGACGCCGCCACTGCCCTGGTCTTTGCACGAGCAATTGGCGCGCGATACCACCGCGATCGGCGACCTGCCGCTATCGCGCGTGCTGCTGATGAACGACGCCAATTATCCGTGGCTCGTTCTGGTGCCGCGGCGCGCCGGCGCGGTGGAGATCCTCGATCTCAGCGAGCCCGAGCAAGCGCAATTGATGGGCGAGATAGCGCGTAGCGCGCACGTGCTCAAACAAACGACCGGCTGCGACAAGCTCAACATCGCCGCCATCGGCAACGTCGTGCCGCAACTCCACATCCACATTGTTGCGCGACGCCACGACGATGCAGCCTGGCCGCGACCGGTCTGGGGCGCCGCGCCGCCTTGCCCCTATGACCCGGCCGCACAACGCCGTTTGATCGAGGCGATACGGCGGGAATTGGCGCTGGGCTAGGGCCTGCAAGCAGGGCTTGAAATAGAATGCTTTTCTCTGTAGGCAGGTATGATAGCCATACAAAAGAATAAACTTTCAAGTTTCTTACGGGTTTTCGGGGGTCGTTTCGCCAAATGAGTCTACGTGGAATGGACGCCACCGATCGTAAGATTCTGGCTCTGCTGCAGGACGACGCTTCGCTTTCGGTGGCCGAGATCGGCAACCGGGTGGGGCTGTCCTCGACCCCCTGCTGGAAGCGCATCCAGCGGCTGGAAGCCGACGGCGTCATCCAGAAGCGGGTGGCGCTGGTCGATCAGGACAAGATCGGCTTGGGCGTCACCGTTTTCGTATCGATCGAAACCGGCGACCATTCGCAGGACTGGCTCGGCCAGTTCGCCAAGACGGTCGGCGCCCTGCCGGAAGTGATGGAATTCTACCGGATGGCGGGCGATGTCGATTACATGCTGCGCGTGGTGGTGACCAACATCCAAGGTTACGACGTCTTCTACAAGCGGCTGATCGCCGCGGTGCCGCTCAAGAACGTCACCTCTCGCTTCGCGATGGAAAAGATCAAGACGACGACCGCGCTGCCGATCCCGGAGGGAGCCGGCGCGGTCAAGAGTTGACGCGTGCCACCGTCGTCGACAGCCGGGGCCGCATATAGATCTGATCGGACAGATCCAGCGCGCCGGTGATGACGTAGCCGATCGTGGGCTTGTAGTAGTACGAGACTTCGCTCCAGATCAGCGTGGTATTGGCGACATTGAGCGCCGCCGGCAGCGTCACCGTCGATCCGACCGCGCGCTTGGTGCCGTTGAGCGTGTCGCTCCAGGTGATCGTGGCCTTCGAATTCGCATCGATGGTCACTGACGACACCGTCACCTTCAGCTTCGAGGCATCGTAAGGGGCGACGACCGACGCCGTGGCGCTGAGGATGTTGGTCATGTCGGCGTTGTTGATGCTCGACACCTGGGACGCCAGGTCGGCGACCGTGCGGGTGGTGAGCGTCACCTTGCGGTCGATGCTCACGCCCTGGGAGATCTCGACCACGCCGAGATAGAGCGTGATCATCAGCGGCAGCAGCATGGCGAACTCGACCGCGGAAACGCCCCGCTGGTCGCCGGCGAGCTGTCGCCCGCGATGCAACAGGAACGAGGCGAAGGCGGCAGGGTTCAACATGTTCCACTCGTCGCATAGGGTTCGTTGCGGAATGCCGAGGTTGCCACCAGCAGGCGCTTGCTGCCGGCCATATCCGAGAGATTGAGACCAAGCAATGAGACAAAGACCGGCCATTGATAAAACAGGCGCACCACGACGATACAGCCGGGACCGCCCGGGTCGTAGCCGAAGTTGTCGACAAAGTTTCCGTCCTTGTCGACCGGCTTGCTCATGCTGATGCTGCTGAACGACGTGTATTTCTTCACGTCGACATAGACGCCCTTCTGGCAGTCGAACAGTCCGTAGATTTTTCCGCAGACCGCGTTCTTGAAGGCGCCTTTATCGAGGCCTTGCGTCTGTGCCTGCCCGGTCATGATCAGCCGCGCGGAGTCGGCAACCGCGGTTTCCAGGGCCTGGCCGGAAAAGAATACCAGCGCGGTCTCGATGATGGCAAACATCAAGGCCAGGAACGGCGCCGCGACGAGAGCAAACTCGACGGCTGCCGAGCCGTCCTCGCGCCGCAGAAGGCGGCGCATGGCGCGCGCTGCAAGGCAGCGTCCCGCACCTGTCGCATGCTTCCTTTTGACGATTTTGAACATGACCAAAACCCAATATCGGCTGGTGTTTTCTTCACCGTCGATGGCGAATAAATAGCAAAAAGATATTTGCGAGTTGTTGTGGTAATCGCCGACACCGGCGGTACGGCCGTTAGGACATTGCTAACCACGCGGAATGCGTAGCGCCTGGACGGTGCCGCCGCCGCGCGGCGATGCGTAATTACTTGGCCGCTTGCACAGCGCCCTGCGCCATGCTGCTGCGGGCCGCGGTCTGAGAGATCGCCGCCTCGAAGAAAGCCGGGCTGTCGCCGAGCGTGATCCGCCGCTCGCAAGTCGGCATGCAACTGTAGGATTCCCGCTCGATGCCTTTGTAGACCACCACAACACCGGCGCTCGGCCCGCTGACCTCGATCGAACTGTTCATCAGCACCGCGCCGGCGCGATCGAGCGCAATCAGGTTGGTGATGCCGTAGCCCTTGCCGGTGACCACCATCGTGCCGCCACCGCCTTGCAATGAAATGTCCGCGATCAGCGGATTGCCGATGACGATAGTCGCCACCCGGTCGGGCAGCTTGACGAGGCGGGCCTGGTCGACCACGACCTTGATGTCGGCGGCGGACGCCGTCATGGGCAAGGCGCAGGCCGCAAGACCCAGCGCCAGCGCAAACACTCTGCCGGCACCGGCTCCACGATGCCCGACGAACAACGCCATCATACTCTCCCGCACCTTACGCATCGGCCGGCCACACGGATGCCGGCGAATGGGCAGGCCACGCGGCGAAGTTGACGCGAAAATGGTGAATGAACCGCAAATATCGTGAGCTTAAGGCTAGCTCAGCCCTTGAAAGGATACATCATCTGCCCGCCGAAGCTGGGCGGGAAGTCCGCGTCGGCGACGCCATAGCTGTCGGGCAGCGCGTTTTTCGGCATGTAATAGGTGCCGAACAGCAGATCCAGGACCGGGAATGTCGCGGCGAAATTCTTCGAACCGCCGCGCTCGGCTGCGGTGTGGTGCCAGCGGTGGAACACCGGCCCGGCGATAACCCAGCGCAACGGCCCCAGCGTCCAGTTCAGATTGGCGTGCACGAAGGCGGAATGCGCGATCGTGAACGGCCCGAGGATGACGAACACGTTCGGCGAGATCCCCGCCAGCAGCAGCACGACGTCGGCCATGACGCTGCCGAGAAAGATGTTGATCGGATGAAAGCGCGCCGCGGAAATCCAGTCGAGGTCCTTCGAGGAGTGATGCACCGCGTGATACTTCCACAAGGCGGGACGGTGGAAAGCACGATGAATCCAGTACATCATCACGTCGGTGCCGACGAGAAAGATCGCCGCCTGCAGCCAGAGCGGCAGCCGTGCCAACGGGCCGTGGCCGTTGTCGTAGAATTCCACAAGTCCTTCGGCGGTGGTGATGCCGAAGAACACCGCGGCGCCGAGCACCAGCAGACCGATGCGCAGATAGCGCGCCACCAGCGGGATCAGGAGCCAGTAGCAAAGGTCGGTCACAAGCTCGCGCTTGCGCCACCACGGACGTCCCGGATTGCACGCCCAGAAGAACGAAAGGAAAGCGAAGACGGCTCCGAGCGCGAGCGACACCGGCAGGATCTTGACGACCGTGACGCCGATGCTGTGAACCACCGCAATCGCTTCTTCGAACATGACGCTACAAATCCACGCAGACAAAGGAGCGATGAGCCGAAGTCCCGATATCGCCGCCGCCAGTTAAGATGCCGTGAAGCACCGCGATGGATGGATACCGGAGGTTCGGGCGCAGCACTTCTTTTCAGATATTAAATGGTACAGTTCGGTATTATTTCAAGCATTCATGTCTAATGTTGCTGGAGATTAGCATTTATATGGATTTCTAAGTAGAATAATTGAATAAAATTTGAATAAATAGATCATTAACCAGAGACGACTTCAATAAATAACTTATTAACTACGCAAAAAGTTATGGCGACTACTGTACGTGTCATCACGGATATTAACCTCGGCGCAAGATACCGTTGATAGCGTGGCGAGGTTGGTTCCGAGGGCTGAGGCAATAACGGCCGCCGGCACGACGCTCAGACAGTTCGTGTGGACCTTGAGGAGTTGAACATGAAGAACCTGGTTACGCGCTTTGTGAAGGACGAGTCGGGCGCGACCGCTATCGAATACGGTCTCATCGCTGCCGGCATCTCGGTCGCGATCATCGCCGTCGTGCAGGGCCTCGGCTCGAAGCTGAACACGACCTTCACCAGCGTCCAGACCGCGCTCAAGTAAGCGTGTCGTCTGATGCGCTCAATGTGAGATGAAGAAACACCGCCGGAATCGCATAAATTTGACAGGTCGCCAATACACTACCTTCAGACCTTGTGCGTAGAACTGCGGAGTGTGAGGAAGCTTTTTTCTAACAAGTGTGAGGAGTAAGTACATGTCGAAGATCATGCGTTTCTTGAGTGACGAATCCGGCGCGACGGCCATCGAGTATGGCCTCATCGCGGCGGGCATTTCGGTGGCGATCATCACCGTCGTGACCCAGGTCGGTTCCTCGCTGAACACGACCTTCACCTCGGTGGCGACCGCACTCAAGTAAGCTTTCGCCGGCGGCCGCAAGGCCGCACGCGACCGTCGTAACGATCGCGCTCGCCGAGCTTGGCTTCGGCGGGCGCGTTCGCATTTTGAGCATTCGCGCTAACAAAACGGCAAGCAGCGCGCGCTAGCATGGAAGCGGGAACGCCCCCTGCCTGCGGGCAGGAACGCCCGTGGAGGACGCACAGATCATGGTCGCGGACGCTGTCAGGATGCTGTTGTTCCCGGCGCTGATGGCCTTTGCCGCCTCCAGCGATCTCCTGACCATGACCATCTCAAACCGGGTGTCGCTCATTCTGGCGGCCGGTTTTTTCGCCCTCGCCTTCGCCAGCGGCATGAGCCTGATCGATGTGGCCTATCACGTTGCCGCCTCGGCGATCGTTCTGGTGGCCGCGTTTGTCTGCTTCGCGCGCGGCTGGATCGGCGGCGGCGACGCCAAGCTCGCGGCCGCGACGGCTCTGTGGCTCGGTTTCGATCACCTGATGCCTTATCTTCTCTACGCGTCGTTGTTCGGCGGCGCGCTGACCTTGCTGCTGATTCAATTCCGCATGGCGCCGCTGCCCGCCGTGCTGGCCGGCCAGGATTGGCTGCAACGGCTGCACCGCAAAGATGGCGGCGTGCCCTACGGCATCGCCTTGGCGGCAGCGGCGCTCGCCATCTATCCGGACACGCCGTGGATGAAAGCGATCGCCATGTGATGCCGGCCGCGCCAGCGGCACGACGGTAATCTAATTCGAGATACCAACTATTAACTCGATTTAGATACGCCTCATTAACCATGCTTTGACGTTTACCTGCTGAAATCCCCACTGCGCGACCACGTAACGGTCGGGGCGTCGTGTGGACGGTTTGCGACCGGGTTTGGTCGCACGTCATGTGGAAAGTGAAGCGTATGAAACCCGCGCGTATTGTCGTGCTCGTCATCGCGGTCGCCGCCGGCGGCATTGCCGCTCTGCTGGCAGGCCGTTCCGACCGGACGCCGGCGCCCGCGCAGGCACCCGTCGCTCAGCTCGAAACCGACGAAGTTTTGGTCGCCAATGCCAATATCGGCCTGGGACAAACGGTGTCAGGCGGAGACCTGCGCTGGCAGACCTGGCCGGTCGCAGCCGCTGGATCGTTCATCCGCAAAACGCAGCAGCCCGACGCCATAAACCAGTTCGCCGGCACGATCGCGCGCTCGCCGTTGGTATCGGGCGAGCCGATCCGCGAATCCAGGCTGATCCGCGCCAAGGGTTCCGGCTACATGGCGGCGATCCTGCCGGCCGGCATGCGCGCGGTGTCCACCGAGATTTCCGCGGAAACCGGCGTCGGCGGTTTCATCCTGCCCAACGACCACGTCGACGTTATCCTCTCGCGCCGAGACCGCGAGGCGGAGAAGGCCGTGGGCATCGAAATGCATACCAGCGAGACCATCCTGACTAACGTGCGCGTGCTCGCTATCGACCAGCAGGTCGAAGAGAAGGGCGGCCAGCGCGTTGTGGTCGGCAAGACCGCAACGCTCGAGTTGGCGCCGCGGCAGGTCGAAACGCTCGCGGTCTCGCGGCAGCTCGGCACGCTGTCGCTGGCGCTGCGCAGCCTCGCCGATAGCGACGGCAAGGAGAGCGCGGCCGATGACAAAAGCCGCCGTAACAGCATCAATATCGTTCGTTTCGGCGTCAGCACGACCACGACGCCGAAGTAAGAGGAATCAGGAGGGGGCCGCCATGGGGAGCTTCAACTTGCTACGGACCGCGCTGCTTGTGGCTTTGATCACCGCCTTCGGCTTCGCCGCGACGGGCTTCGCGCCGGCGAGCGATATGCCGGCGTCGGTGGTCCAGACGGTCGGCAGCGACGCGAGTTCCCGTTTCATCGCGCTCGGCATCGGCAAATCCGTGGTGATCGACCTGCCGCGCGACATCAAGGACGTTCTGGTCGCCGATCCGAAGGTCGCCAATGCCGTCATCCGCTCCGCGCGACGGGCCTACATCATCGGCGCGGCGATCGGCCAGACCAATGTGTTCTTTTTCGACGCCCAGGGCAACCAGATCGCCGGGTTGGATATCGCGGTGACGCGCGACCTCAATGGCGTTCGCGCCGCGCTCAAACAGGCGCTGCCGCAGGCCGACATCAAGATCGAAGGCATCGGTGACGGCGTTGTCTTGTCGGGCAACGTGACCAGCCAGATCGAAGCGCAGACCGCATTCGACCTGGCGGCGCGGCTGGTTGGCGATCCCAACAGGGTGGCCAACACCATCACCGTGCATGGCCGCGATCAGGTCATGCTGAAGGTGACGGTGGCGGAAATCCAGCGCGACGTCGTCAAGCAGCTCGGCATCGATCTCAACGGCAGCGTCGGATACGGCACCGCCGTCGTCAATTTCAACACATCCAATGCCTTCAGCGCCTTCGGGCAGGCCTTGAGCAGCACGGGAGTGACCGGCACCTTCAAGTCTGTCAGCGCCACGTTGCGCGCCATGGAGCGCGCCGGCGTGATCCGCACCCTGGCGGAGCCGAATCTCACTGCGATCTCCGGCGAGAGCGCCACTTTCCTCGCGGGCGGCGAGTTTCCCGTGCCCGGCAACTATGTGTGCGACCCCACCACCCGGTCCTGCCAGATTCAAGTGCAGTTCAAGAAGTTCGGCGTCGGCCTCACCTTCACCCCGGTCGTGCTGTCGGAAGGCCGCATCAGCCTGAAGGTGATGACGGAAGTTTCCGAGTTGTCGAATGAAAACTCTCTGACGTTGACGCAACAGGTCGGCGGCGGCCAGACCCAGACCCTGACCATTCCCTCGATCAGAACCCGGCGGGCGGACACCACCCTGGAAATTCCGTCGGGCGGCTCGCTTGCCATGGCCGGCATGATCCAGGAGCAGACCAAGCAGCAAATCAACGGCGTGCCGGGATTGATGCAGCTGCCGGTGCTCGGCGCGCTGTTCAAGAGCCGCGATTATGTCAACCGCCAGACCGAGCTGATGGTCCTGGTGACGCCGTATGTCGTGCGCGCGGTCGCGCAGAAGGATCTGGCGAGGCCGGACGACGGTTTCGCCGACCCGAGCGATCCATCGAGCGTTCTGCTCGGCAGGCTCAACCGGCTCTACGGCGTTCCCAGCAAGACCGCCGCGACCCAGGCCTATCACGGCAAACCAGGCTTCATTCTCGATTGACCCGCCGGCGCGAAGGAGACGATCGATGAGTTCAGTTATCTGTCCGATTGCCCGGCGGCGCCGAGCCGGAGCAACGGCTGCCCGGCTCCTGGCCGCGGCCGGCTGCATCGCCCTGCTCGCTGGTTGCAACACGGCGCGCGAGGCGACCGGCGGCATTGCGACCGATTACCGTCATCGCCATCCGATCGTGATCAAGGAAGGCGCGCAGACCGTCGAGTTGTTCATCGGCAACCGGCGCGGCGGCCTCAACGCCGCCCAGCGCGCCGACGTATTGGTCTTCGCACGCGCCTGGCGCCGCGAGGCAACCGGCGGAATTCTCATCGACCTGCCGTCCGGCACCGCCAACCAGCACGCGGCCGCCAATGCGCTGGTCGAGGTTCGCTCGTTGCTCACGGCCGCCGGCGTGCCGCCACGGGGCGTGGACGTGCGTCCCTATCG
>JBKKAF010000150.1:0-5808 GCA_046714775.1 Xanthobacteraceae bacterium
GGTCATCGGCTCGCTCACTGCCCAGCCATGAGACCAAGCGGTGCCCGCCTGCTGTCATCTGTCAGCGAGCGGACTTCCGAATCGGGGTGCGGACGCGTGCTAGCGCCTGAACAGACCGACGATGACCAGCAGAATGACGGCGCCGATCGCTGAAGAGACGATTGCGCCGACCCAGCCGGTGCCCAATGGGATATTTAGCTTCGGAAAGAGCCAGCCCGCGATGACCGCGCCGATGATGCCGACCACGATATTGCCGATGAGGCCGAAGCCGTAACCCTTGACGATCAAGCCGGCGAGCCAACCGGCAATGGCGCCGACAACCAACCAGATGAGCAAAGTTTCGAGTGCCATGATCTTCCCCCTTGAAGGCCTGGTCGCCAGATGCGCCGTGGCCAGTTGTATTGACACAATTATGATAGCCTAGTCTCACCCTGCTGTCAGCCGCGCATGCGGCGATGGTGCCGCACACTGATGTCGGGTAGTATTCCGGCTATGGGTCGTGGGGCCAAGCTTCGGGGGTAAACAGCTATTTTGGATCTTGTACGAAGCACTGAGCCATCCGCTCCGCGCGGGCCCGGTCCTCATAGCGCGCCCCTGCAGGCGCGGCGGGTGTTCCGCGTCGTTTTGATCAAAACCTCACATTACGACGACGACGGCTATGTGGTGCGGGCGTTTCGCTCCTCGATGCCGGCCAATTCGCTGGCCTGTGTCTATGCACTGATCGCCGATTGCGCCGCCCGCAAGGTGCTGGGCGAAGACGTCGCCATCGATATTACCGCCATCGACGAGACCAACAAGCGTGTGCGCCTCGACAAGCTGGTCGCCGAGATGCGCCGCAACGGCAATTTCGGCTTTGTCGGCCTGGTCGGCGTGCAATCCAATCAATGGCCGCGGGCGCTCGATATCGCCCGGCCGCTGCGCGCCGCCGGCGTGCCGGTGGTGCTCGGCGGCTTTCATGTCTCCGGCGTGCTGGCGATGTTCCCGACCACCATGCCCGAGGTGCAGGAAGCGCTCGACATGGGCATCAGCATGTTCGCGGGCGAAGCCGAAGGCCGCATGGACGAGGTGATGCGCGACGCTGCCACCGGCGCGCTGAAGCCGATCTACAACTACATCGATGATTTGCCGGCGCTGGAGGGCGCGGTCACCCCCTATCTGCCGGGCAGCGCAGTGCGCCGCACGGTCGGCAACTACACCACCTTCGACGCCGGGCGCGGCTGTCCGTTCCAATGCTCGTTCTGCACCATCATCAACGTGCAAGGCCGCAAATCGCGCCGGCGCAGCCCCGACGACGTCGAGCACATCATCCGGCACAATTTGAAATACGGCATCGACCGCTATTTCATCACCGACGACAATTTCGCGCGCAACAAGGATTGGGAAGCGATCTTCGACCGGATCATCGAATTGCGCGAGCGCGACGGCATCGACGTGCGCTTCATGATCCAGGTCGATACGCTGTGCCACAAGATTCCGAATTTCATCGAGAAGTCAAAGCGCGCCGGCGTCACCCGCATCTTCATCGGGCTCGAGAACATCAATCCCGACAATCTGCTCGCCGCCAAGAAGCGGCAGAACAAGATCACCGAATACCGCAAGATGCTGCTGGCCTGGAAAGCCGCCGGCATCTGGACCTATGCCGGCTACATCCTCGGCTTTCCCAACGACACGCCGGAATCGATCCGCCGCGATCTCGAGATCGTCAAGAAGGAATTGCCCCTCGACGTGCTCGAATTCTTCTTCCTCACGCCGCTGCCCGGCTCGGAGGACCACAAGGTGCTGTGGACCAAAGGCGTGGCGATGGATCCCGACCTCAACAAATACGATCTCGAACACGCGGTCACCGCGCATCCCAGAATGAGCAAGGCCGAATGGGAGCAGCTCTATTGGGACGCCTGGAAAATCTACTATACGCCGGAACACATCGAGACCATTCTGCGGCGCGCGCAAATCTGCGGCATCAACATCTTCCGGCTGGCGCAGATCATTCTGTGGTTCTCGAGCTCGGTGGCGGTCGAGGGCGTACATCCGCTGCAGGGCGGCATCCTGCGGCTGATCAACCGGCATGAGCGCCGCTCCGGCATGCCGGTCGAGCCGGTCTGGCGGTTCTATCCGGGCTTGGTCTGGGATTTCTTGTCCAAACATGCCCGGCTGGCGCGCCACGCCTGGCGCATTTACCGGGTCTACAAAAAGGTGGCCGCCGATCCCAACGGCATGGCCTATACCGATCAGGCGATGACCCCGGTCGCCGACGACGAAGAGCAAAACCTCGAAATGTTCACGCACAATCAGTCGGCGCGTGACGCGGTCGATCACGCCCGCAAGGTCAAGGCCCTCACTACCGCCGCATAGCGGTTACGGCTTGCGGGCTTACGATTTAGGCTTGCGCGCGCGCCGGATCGCCGAATTCAGTTCGGCGCCATACACGAAGATCGACGCCGTCAGGTAAAGAAAGACCAGCGCCATCATGCCGGAGGCGAGACCGGCGTAGTAGCTGACATAGGTATAAGCGAACTCGGCGAGGTAGCGGCCGAACAGCATGCCGGTCGCGAGCCAGAGCGCCAGCGTCGCCAGGATGCCGGGAGCGATCTGCCGAAAACTCCGCCGTCCCGCCGGCAGCCATTTGTGCGCGATCACCAGCGCGACGACCAGCACGACGGAAGCGATCACCAGCCGCCAGAAGGTGAAGAGCGGCTCGATCGGCAAAAGCCAGGGCGCGCGTCTGAGCGCGGCCGCGAACAACAGCGGACCCAGCACGATCAGAAAAGCAAACGCCAGCAGTGCCACCGCGCCGACCAGCACATAGGCGATCGATTCCAGCCGCAGCAGCAGCCAGTTGCGCGTCTCCACCACGTCATAGGCGCGGTTCAGCCCAATGCGCAGACTTTCTACCCCGCTTGAGGCGAAGAAGATCGCCAGCGCGCCGCTGATGGTGAGCACGTCGCCACGCGTGGTGGTGAGCACGGTATGGATTTCATTGGCGAGCGGCGCGGCCACTTCCTCCGGCCAGGTCTCCAGCAGCAGCCGCGCGACTTCGTCGGCGAGCTCCTTGGAGCCGAGCAGGCCTGCGAAGGACGTAACGACGATCAGGAAAGGAAACAGCGCCATCAGCGCGGAAAGCGCAATATGGCTCGCGATCGCCCAGCCGTCGGCGGCGTTGAAGCGCACGAAAGCGTCGATGGCGACGCGGTAGCACAGACGAAACGTGTGCACGCGCGGCTCCGATCAGGCCGCCTGCACGTCGGCCAGGAACCGGCGGACCTCGCTGTCCAGGCTTTCGGCTTCATCCGACAGCGCGTCGGCCAGCGCCTTCACGTCCCCCGCCGTATTGCGCGCGTCGCTGCTGGCGCCGGCCACCCGGCTCATCGCCTCGGAGCCGCCACGCGCCTCGCTCGAGGCACGGTTGACGTCTTCGCTGATCGAGGCCACCGCGCGGTTCTGCTCCTCGACCGTGACCGCCACCGTGGAGGCGATGCCGGAGATTTCCTCGATGATGCCGTTGACCTGCTCGATCGCCTGCGCGGCATCGGCGACCGCCGATTGGATGGCGCCCACCTGGCCGGCGATCTCCTCGGTCGCCAAGGCGGTCTGGCCGGCGAGCGATTTTACTTCCGAGGCGACCACGGCAAAACCGCGGCCGGCTTCGCCGGCGCGGGCGGCTTCGATCGTGGCATTCAGCGCCAGAAGGTTGGTTTGCCCGGCGATCGCCTGGATTAGCCCGACCACCTCGCCGATGCGGGTGGCGGCATCGCCCAGCTCCGACATGGTGCGCGCGGTGCGCTTGGATTCGTTGACTGCGCGCGAGGCGACTTCGGTCGAACGGTTGGCCTGCTCGGCGATGCCGCCGATGGAGGCCGCCAGTTCCTCGATCGATCCCGCCGCCGCGGTGACGTTGCCGGAAGCGACGCCGACCCGCTCCTCGGCAGTGCGCGCTTCGGTGGAAACAGAGTCGGCGGCGGTGTTGAGTTGCGCCGAACTGGTTTCCAGCCGTTCCGCGGCGTCGCGCACCTTGGCAAGAGCCTGATCCACCGACTGTTCGAAGCGGCCGATGGTGGCGGCGATGGTTTCGCTGCGGTGCTCGCGCTCGCGGTTGGTGTCGGCTTGGCGTCCCGCCAGCCGTTCGCGTTCGATCATGGTATCGCGGAACACGATCACGGTGCGCCCCATGGCGCCGCGCTCGTCTTTGGCCTGGGTCGCCGGAATGCGCGCGGAAGTGTCGCCGGCGGCGAGCCGTCCCATCACGTCGCCCAGTCCCTTGAGCGGGCGCGTGATGCTGCGGCCGATCAGCCAGCTGAAGCACAGGCCGATCAGGACCACGGCGCAGCCCACCCACACGATGATGTTCCTGGTGCGCCGTTGCGAGCCTGACAGCGTCTCGCCCGCCGAGGTAGTGCGCTCCCAGGCCGTGGCGATGATATTGTCGGTACGCGGCAGCATGGTTTCGGTTTTGGAGTCGAAGGCCGCGACCAGCGGGTCGATCGTTGCCGCCGCCGCCGCCCATTTGGTGAAGGCGTCGGTGTAGTTCTTGATCTCCCGCTGGAGCCGCTCCTTGAGAATGGGGGCGCCTTCCACCGACGCGAAAATCTTGTTGAAGTTTTCGACTTCCTCGCGGAACCGCTTGCCGACAAAGTCCGCCCGGGCCAGCCGGTATTGCGCCTCAGAGCGCCGCATCGTGAGCAGCGAGACCAATAGTCGCTTGGCGTCCCGATCGCTGACCCAGCTCAGTTCCATACTGAGCCAGATGCGTTCCACCGCCGTGCCGGCCAGATGGAGTTGCCCGTGCAAACCTTCGGATTCGGTGAAGCCGAGCTGTTCCTGCTCTCGGGTCAGATGGCCGAAGGTGCTCTTCAGCACCGCGAGATCGCCCTGCAGGGAGGCGATATCGGAGCGCTGCTTGTCGTCTACGGATTTTTCGACCGTGAAGAGGCTCCTGAGCGCGCGCTCGTAGTTGGTCTCGAACGCGCTGATCAGGGCATACGAGGGCTGCGTGGCGAATTCCCGCGCGCTCATGTGCATCGAGGTCAGCGCCGCCTTGAATTCGCGGCTGGAGTCGGCGAGGGCCGCCGCCTTCCAGGCGCTTTGAAAGGCGCCGTCGACCTCGCTTTCGCCGGCGGTGAAGGCGATGCCATTGGCCAGAAAGCCGCAGACCGGAATCAATGCCAGCGCGACGATGCGGGTGCGCACCGACACCCTGGAAATAAGCCGCATCGGCGTGAAAATGCTCCGCAGCGAGAGCGATAGGGCTTGCATGGTGGAAGCGATCGAATGGCTCCATCCGCGGGAGTGGAGCGCATGGTTCATCGTGAATAGTGCCCCCATGGCCGGCCGCAGCCTCGGCTATGCCCGGGCAAAGAAGAAACAACGAAATGGTTAAAAATGTAGGAACCGGGCGTAACATTAAGAAAAATCGACGAATTTTTCTCTCCTAACGTTGCATTGCCGCGCTCCCTGGCTAGGTTGGCATTTGAAGTACGTTCTTTGCGCGGAGAACTGAACGGAGCGCACGGATGCTACCGAAGGTTGCCCGCCGTGATGCCGGGCTCAAACTGACGACGTTGGCCCGCGAAGCCGCGCGGGCGGCCGAGGCCGTGCTTCGCGATGCGACCCGCGCGGTGGCGGCGCGGGTCATGGTGGACAACCATGCGGTCGATCGGCTGTTCGACCGCGAGCAGCGCGCCACCCATGGCCTGGCTTGGCTGGCGACCTATGTCGAAGCGGTGCGCCAGCTCTGCGCCTATGCGGAGCGCATGCACGACAGCGTCGGTCTCGGCGAAATCGACGAACTGGTCATCGAGATCGGGCTTGGCG
>JBKKAF010000151.1:0-11326 GCA_046714775.1 Xanthobacteraceae bacterium
CCTCCCCACAAGGGGGAGGGAGATAAAGTGTTGCTCTAGCCACATTAGCCCGCCAGCAGCTTTTTTACCGCCGCGCTCGCCTTGCCGAAATCCATCTTGCCGGCGAATTTGTCCTTCAGCGCCGCCATGGCGCGGCCCATGTCCTTCATGCCCTGCGCATTGATCTCGTGCACGATCTGGGCGATGGCGGCGCCGGCTTCAACATCCGACATCTGCTGCGGCAGGTAGGCGGAAATCACCGTGATCTCCTCGCGCTCCTGCTGCGCCAGTTCGGGACGGCCGCCCTTCTCGTACAGCTCGATCGATTCGTTGCGCTGCTTGATCATCTTTTGCAGCAGGCCGAGCAATGCATCGTCGGCGAGCGGCTCCTGGCCCTGCCCGCGCGCCTCGATATCGGCATTCTTGATCGCGGCATTGACCAGGCGCAGCGTCGAGAGCCGGCGCTGATCCTTGGCTTTCATCGCGTCCTTGACGGCGGCGTTGATATCGTCGCGCAACACGGCTATGGCCTTTCTTAAACCAGCCCCGCCACAGGTTTAGGCCGCCGATGAGCGACACACAACCCGCCTCGTCCACCTGGGTCGAGCAGAAGGCCACGGCGCTCCTTGTGCTCGCCGACGGCACCGTGCTGGAAGGCCAGGGTTTCGGCGCCACCGGCCAGGCGGTCGGCGAAGTCTGTTTCAACACCGCGATGACCGGCTACGAGGAGATCCTCACCGATCCCTCCTATGCCGGGCAGATCATCACCTTCACCTTCCCGCATATCGGCAATGTCGGCACCAACGAGCAGGACATCGAGACCGTCAACATGGCGGCGACGCCGGGCGCGCGCGGGGTGGTGCTGCAAAGCCCGATCACCGCGCCCTCGAATTATCGCGCCACGCGCCATCTCGGCCAATGGCTGAAGGCGCGCGGCGTCATCGGCCTTTCCGGCATCGATACCCGCGCGCTCACCGGCCTCATTCGCAGCAAGGGCATGCCCAACGCAGTGATCGCGCACGAGCCGTCCGGCAAATTCGATCTCGCGGCGCTCCAAAAAGAAGCGCGCGACTGGCCGGGCCTCGTCGGCATGGATCTGGTGCCGATGGTGACCAGCGGCCAGCGCTTCACCTGGGACGAGACGGCGTGGGTGTGGGAGACGGGCTACGGCCGGCAGGACGAGCCGCAATTCCACGTGGTCGCCATCGATTACGGCATCAAGCGCAACATCCTGCGCCTGCTTGCCGGCTCCGGCTGCAAGGTGACGGTGGTGCCGGCCAAGACCTCGGCCGCCGACATCATGGCGCTCAAGCCGGATGGGGTGTTTTTGTCCAACGGTCCGGGCGATCCGGCGGCGACCGGCGAATATGCGGTGCCGGTGATCAGGCAGCTGGTCGATTCCGGCACGCCGACCTTCGGCATCTGCCTCGGCCACCAGATGCTCGGCATCGCGCTCGGCGGCAAGACGATGAAGATGCATCAGGGCCATCACGGCGCCAATCATCCGGTCAAGGATCTCACCACCGGCAAGGTCGAGATCACCTCGATGAACCACGGCTTTGCGGTCGACAAGGACAGCCTGCCAAAGAATGTCGAGCAGACCCACGTCTCGCTGTTCGACGGATCGAATTGCGGGCTGGCGCTCAGCGACAAGCCGGTGTTCTCGGTACAGTACCATCCCGAGGCCTCGCCCGGCCCGCGCGATAGTCATTATCTGTTCCAGCGCTTCGTCGGGTTGATGCGCGCGCGCAAGCCGGCTTAGGGGCGCGGTTGGAACCGCAAGGCCGACGCAACCAGCGGCGGGTTTAGGGATTGCCTGCAAAGACTATTTTTACCGCCGTATGCGATGATTTCGCCTGCCATTTAACTGTGATCCATGCCCGTCCTGACCAAAGCCCCCCGAGCCCCCGAACCGCTGGCCCTGATGTTTTCCGACGACGGCTCGGTGCCCAACAATCCGCGCCTGCCGTTCCTGGTCTATCGCCATGCCATCGATCTCGCCGGCACGCCCGATCCGGAAACGGTGATCGAGAAGACTTTCGCCTGCCACGGCTGGGGCGACATGTGGCGCAATGGCATCTACCCTTACGTGCATTACCATTCGATGATCCATGAAGTGCTCGGCATCGCGCGCGGCAAAGCCAAGGTGCGGTTCGGCGGCGAGCGGGGCGAAGTGATCGAGCTGGTGCCGGGCGACGTGGCGATCCTGCCCGCCGGCACTGGCCACCAGGGCCTGTTTGTATCGGCGGAGCTGTGCGTGATCGGCGCTTACCCAAAGAGCGGAAAGTACGATCTTTGCCGCGGGAGCAAGGCCGAGCACGCCAAGGCGGTGCTCGCCATTCCCGATGTGCCGCTGCCCGCCACCGATCCGGTGCATGGCGAAGACGGCCCGCTGCTCAAGCTCTGGCGCAAGTGACGCGCTTTCCCGCCGCGCCTTTTCCCGTATAGTCCGCCCGCGCAACGGGAAGAAACCGACGCATGGGCGCGATGACCGACTGGCGATCGTTCTGGGACAGCGACCATTCGATCTACGTCAACGACCGTCATAAGGACGTCCATTACCGCGAGATCGCCGATCAGATCGCCGCCTTTGTGCCGCGGCCGGATGCGCGGGTGCTCGATCACGGCAGCGGCGACGCTATCCACGCCGGGCGGGTGGCGGCGGTCGCCGCCGAGGTGCTGCTGTGCGACGCCGCAGCCAATGTGCGCGCATCCATGGCGCAGCGCTTCGCAAACAATCCCCGCATCAAGGTGCTGGCGCCGGAACAGGTGGAGACGCTGCCGGCGGGCAGCCTCGATCTCATCGTGTCGAATTCCATGGCGCAATATCTCACGCAAGCCGAGCTCGACCGTCTGCTCGCGCTGTGGCGGCGCCTGCTGGCGCCCGGCGGCGTGCTGATCGTAGCCGACGTGATCCCGCCCGATGCCGGCGCGTTGAGCGACGTGACGGCGCTTTTGCGTTACGCCGCCCGCAACGGTTTTTTGCCGGCGGCACTGCTCGGGCTCGCGCGCACCAGTGTTTCGCCCTATCGCAAGCTGCGCAGCACACTCGGCATCACGCAATATACCGAGGCCGCGTTCATGCAGAAGCTGCGCGCCGCCGGCTTTGCCGCCGAGCGCCTGCCGCGCAACATGGAGCACAATCCGGCGCGCATGACCTTCCGCGCGCGGCCGGCGTAACGCTCACATTTTCGCGGCGCCAACCGTGTCGGCCATTACCGCGCCGCGCACGCCGATCGGCCTGGGCGGACCGATGGTGGAATCGCGCGCGGTCTGGTGCTCGATCTCGGAATTGAGCTCGGCGCCGACCAGCACGACGATGGTCGACAGCCACATCCACATCATCAGGCCGACCACCGCGCCGAGCGAGCCGTAAGTGGCGCTGTAGTTGGCGAAGTTACCGAGATACCAGGAGAACAGCACCGAGACGAGCAGCCAGACCGAGGCCGCAAATATGCTGCCGACGCTGAGCCAGCGCCACTTGGCGCGCCGCCGGCTCGGCCCGTAACGGTAGAGCACCGCGAGCCCGGCGATGGCGAGGATGAACATCGCCGGCCAGCGCAGGAAACCGATGAACGGATGGTCGAAGCTCGACAGGCCGAACGCCGCCAGCACCAGCGGAAACACCACCACCGCGCCGACCGCCGCCATCAAGGCGCCGATGGCGCAGAACGTGTAGAACAGCGATACGACATTGAGCCAGACGAGGCCGCGCTTCTCCTCTTCGTCATAGATGATGTTGAGCGCGTCGAAGATCGCCTTCATGCCGGCATTGGCGCTCCATAGGGCGATGCCGAGGCCAAGCAGGAAACTGAACGTGAGACCGCCCTCACCCTTGCCGGCGAGGCGGGTGATCTCATCGCGGAACAGATCGAGCGTGCCGCCGGGCATGATTCCGGCGGCCAGCGAGACATGTTTGGCGATGGTGCTGGCATCGGCGAACAATGCATAGATAGATACGCCGGCGGCGATCGCCGGGAACAGCGCCACCAGGGAATAGAACACCACGCCGGCGGCCAGCGACAGCAGCCGGTCGTTCAGGACCTCGTCATAGGTGCGATAGAAAATGTCCTTCCAGCCTTGCCAGGGGATGTGCCGCGGGGTGGTCGCCTTGCGGCCGCGGCCGCGCTCGGCTGCGCGCGCCATCTGCAGGTCGAGCGGCTCCTGCGCGGGGTTGGCGTTCTCGAAGCCCGGCTTCGGCTTGGGTTGACTCGCCGGCCGCAGCGTATAGATGACCGCCGTCGCCACCAGCAAAGAGGCGGCGAACCAGGAAATCAAACTCTCGATCCGGGAATCGATGCGGGAAGAATTCATGCGCTGTTACTGATGAAATACGGCCTGGCCTTGGTCTAACGACCAATGGCAGGGATCGGTTTCATGCGGTGGCGAGATAGCCTTGCTCCCCTTCCCTGCCCGACGATTCTGGTCTAAACAGCGGCCGCGCGCCGTTGATCCTCGGGCGCGGGACCGTTTTCCGGCTGACCGGGACCCACTCACCTGAAAGCGCGCGTAAGCGCGCCCTTTTTTTGTGCCTCCATCGCGAGCCTCGATGCCCAAACGGACCGACATCTCCTCGATCCTGATCATCGGCGCAGGACCGATCGTCATCGGCCAGGCGTGTGAATTCGATTATTCCGGCACCCAGGCCTGCAAGGCCCTGAAAGAAGAGGGCTACCGGGTGGTGCTGGTGAATTCCAATCCGGCGACGATCATGACCGATCCCGACCTCGCCGACGCCACCTATATCGAGCCGATCACGCCCGAGATCGTCGCCAAGATCATCGAGAAGGAACGCCCGGACGCGCTGCTCCCCACCATGGGCGGGCAGACCGCGCTCAACACCGCGCTGTCGCTGCGCCGCATGGGCGTGCTCGACAAATTCAACGTGCAGATGATCGGCGCCACCGCGGACGCCATCGACAAGGCGGAGGATCGCGAGCTGTTCCGCGAGGCAATGAAGAAGATCGGGCTGGAGACGCCGAAATCATCGCTCGCCAATGCTTCCGATCTCAAGCAGCAGGACCGCGACCTGCATGCCGCCGAAGCGGCCAAGATCAAGGCGCGCGGCCTGCCCAACGGCGAGGAGCAGGAGGCGCTGGAAGCTTTCAACGCGCTGTGGAACGCGCGCGAGCCCGACCGCAAGAAGCGCTACATCGAGAAGGGTCTGATCGAGGCGCTGGAGTCAATGCAGGACATCGGCCTGCCGGCGATCATCCGGCCGTCGTTCACGCTCGCCGGCACCGGCGGCGGCATCGCCTACAACAAGGCCGAATTCCTGGAGATCGTCGAGCGCGGGCTCGACGCCTCGCCCACCACCGAAGTGCTGATCGAGGAATCGGTGCTCGGCTGGAAGGAATTCGAGATGGAGGTCGTTCGCGACAAGAACGACAATTGCATCATCGTCTGCTCGATCGAGAACCTCGATCCGATGGGCGTGCATACCGGCGACTCGATCACCATCGCCCCGGCGCTGACGCTCACCGACAAGGAATACCAGCTGATGCGCGACGCCTCGATCGCGGTGCTGCGCGAGATCGGGGTGGAGACCGGCGGCTCCAATGTGCAATTCGCGGTCAATCCCGCCGACGGCCGGCTGGTGATCATCGAGATGAACCCGCGGGTGTCGCGCTCCTCGGCGCTCGCCTCCAAGGCCACCGGCTTCCCGATCGCCAAGGTCGCCGCGCGGCTCGCCGTCGGCTACACGCTCGACGAGATCGCCAACGATATCACGGGCGGCGCTACGCCTGCCTCGTTCGAGCCGACCATCGACTACGTGGTCACCAAGATCCCGCGCTTCGCATTCGAGAAGTTCACTTCGAGCGATCCGAATTTCGGCGTGCTCACGACCTCGATGAAGTCGGTGGGCGAAGCGATGGCGATCGGCCGCACCTTCCAGGAATCGCTGCAGAAGGCGTTGCGCTCGCTGGAGACCGGACTGACCGGCCTCGACGAGGTGGCGATCGAGGGGCTCGGCCAGGGCGACGACAAGAACGCCATCCGCGCCGCGCTCGGCACGCCCACCCCCGACCGCCTGCTCAAAGTGGCGCAGGCGATGCGGCTCGGATTCTCCGACCAGGAGATCCACGAAGCGTGCCGGATCGATCCGTGGTTCCTGGCCGAGATTCGCGGGTTGGTGGAGATGGAAGACGAGATTCGAGAGAAGGGCCTGCCCACCACGGCCGGCGTGATGCGCCGGCTGAAGGCCATGGGTTTTTCCGACGCCCGGCTCGGCAAGCTCACCGGGATGCCGGCGGAGGCCGTCATGCAGAAACGCCGCGCGCTCGGCGTGCGGCCGGTGTTCAAGCGCATCGACACCTGCGCCGCCGAATTCGCTTCGCCCACCGCCTATATGTATTCCACCTACGAAACCCCGTTCGCCGGGCAGCCGGCGGACGAAGCGGCGCCATCGGACAAGAAGAAGGTGGTGATCCTGGGCGGCGGGCCGAACCGCATCGGCCAGGGCATCGAGTTCGACTATTGCTGCTGCCATGCCGCCTTTGCGCTGCGCGATGCCGGCTACGAGACCATCATGGTCAATTGCAATCCGGAAACGGTGTCGACCGATTACGACACGTCGGACCGGCTTTATTTCGAGCCGCTCACCGCCGAAGACGTGCTGGAGATCATCGATACCGAGCGCGCAAACGGCACCTTGCATGGCGTGATCGTGCAGTTCGGCGGCCAGACGCCGCTGAAGCTCGCTGAGGCGCTGGAACAGGCGAAGGTCCCGATCCTCGGCACCTCGCCCGACGCCATCGATCTCGCCGAGGACCGCGACCGCTTCAAGCACCTGCTCGACAAGCTCCAGCTCCGCCAGGCCGAGAGCGGGATCGCAAAAAGCCCGGCCGAGGCGCGCGCCATCGCCGAAACGATCGGTTATCCGGTGATGATCCGGCCGTCCTATGTGCTGGGCGGGCGCGCCATGGAAATCGTGTACGACGGAGCCCAGCTCGACCGCTATGTGGCGCGGCTGGCTTCGGTGCTCGAACGGCCGTCCGACTTCGCGGTGTCCGACAAGCAGCCGCTGCTGATCGACCGCTATCTCTCCGACGCCATCGAAGTGGATGTCGATTGCCTCGCCGACGGCAAGGACACCGCCATCGCCGGCATCATGGAGCATATCGAGGAAGCCGGCATCCATTCCGGCGATTCCGCCTGCTCGCTGCCGCCGCACTCGCTCGACCAGAAGACCATCGACGAGCTCGGCCGCCAGACCCGCGAGCTTGCGCTCGCGCTCAATGTCGGCGGGCTGATGAACGTGCAATACGCCATCAAGGACGGCGACATCTATGTGCTGGAGGTCAACCCGCGCGCCTCGCGCACGGTGCCATTCGTCGCCAAGGTGACCGGCGTTGCGATCGCCAAGATCGCGGCGCGGGTGATGGCGGGCGAGCCGCTGGCGAGCTTCAATCTCAAGCCGGCGCGCTTTGACCATGTCGGCGTGAAAGAGGCGGTGTTTCCATTCGCGCGCTTCCCCGGCGTCGATACCGTGCTCGGGCCGGAGATGAAATCGACCGGCGAGGTGATGGGCATCGACCATTCCTTCGCGGTGGCCTTCGCCAAGAGCCAGATCGGCGGCGGCTCGCGGCTGCCGCGCGAGGGCACCATCTTCGTGTCGGTGCGCGATGCGGACAAGCCGCGCATTCTCGACGCCGTGCGGGCGTTGGACGCGCTCGGGTTCCAGGTGATTGCCACCGGTGGAACCCAGCGCTTTTTGGTTGAAAACGGCTTGGCGGCGGAAAAAGTGAACAAGGTGGCGGAGGGCCGCCCGCATATCGTGGACGCGATCCGGAACGGCCGGGTGCAACTGGTTTTCAACACCACCGAGGGGGCCATCGCCCTGGCCGATAGCCGCTCGCTGCGGCGGGCCGCCCTCTTGCATAAAGTGCCGTACTACACCACTCTTTCGGGGGCCGTTGCCGCCGCGCAGGGAATCAAAGCCTATCTCGGAGGCGATTTCGAAGTGCGCGCGCTGCAAAGTTATTTCGGCGGCAAGGTTTGACACCGGGACGCCCGGGGGCAGCCTAGACGGTACGAGTTTTGGACAGCGTTTGGCGGTCGCGCGGCCGAAGCAACTTCGGCCCGCGATCGGAATTATTGTCTCGCGAGGAGATTGGAAGGACGATGGTGGAAAAGATCCCGATGACGGCGGCGGGCTACACGACGCTCGAAGAAGAGCTGAAGGAGCGCCAGCAGGTCGAGCGGCCGCGGATCATCCAGCAGATCACCGATGCGCGCACGCACGGCGACCTGTCGGAGAATGCCGAGTATCACGCCGCCAAAGAATCCCAGTCGCTGAACGAGGGCCGCATTGCCGAGCTCGAGGACAAGCTCGCGCGCGCCGAGGTGATCGACGTGTCGAAGCTATCCGGCGACACCATCAAGTTCGGCGCCACCGTCACGCTGATCGACGAGGACACCGACAAGAAACAGGTCTGGCAGATCGTCGGCGAGCCGGAAGCGGACGCCAAGAAGGGCCGCATCTCGATCACCTCGCCGCTGGCGCGCGCGCTGGTCGGCAAGAAGAAGGGCGCCAATGTCGAAGTGGTCACGCCCGGCGGCGCCAAGGCCTTCGAGGTGGTGAAAGTCGAGTGGCGCTGAGGCGCCTCGGCTGATTCCGCATCCCCGCTAAGCATTTCACCGCAGATGGCGCGTCAGCGCCTTGCGCAAGCGTGCGAGCGCGGCCGGACCGATCGCTTTCAGCATCAGCCGCGGCGAACGCAGCCGGCGTTCGAGCTGCGCGATGTGCTGCGTCTCCTCGCCCCAGCGGTTCATCAGTTCGGCGATCGCGCGCCGCGCGGGCTCGCCATGGGCGTCGCGGAACGGTAGCATGGCGACGTCGGCCGCGATCGCGCGCTCGCGCGCCGGCCCCGATAGTCCGGCCCAGTGGTGGATGATCGGATCGGCAACGGTGGCGACCGCGGGTATCGCGTTCCAGGCCGGATCGAGCCGCGCGATCTGTTGCCGGTCCGGCATCTCCGGCCGGTCGGGGCCAAGGCCAAGCGCTGCGTCGTAACCCAGCAAGTGCAGCATCGCCGCCTGTTCCTGCCAGTAATGTTTGAGCCGCGTCTCCGCCACCCGGCGAAAGAAGTCGCGCGACCAGCTGCTCGGGCGCACGAACAGCACGCCGGCATTGAGGTGGGCCGGCACGCCGTTCGGCATGACGCTGTCGCCGCCGTGCCAGACCATGCCGAGGTCCTTGCCGGGCGGCAGGCTGCCGCGCAGATCGACGTCGAGGCGCACGATCACCGCGTCGATGTCGATCCAGGCTATCAGGTCGTGGTCCTCGTCGAGCGCCTGGCGCAACGCCGCGATTTTCAGCCAAACCGGCCGGCGGCCGGCATCGGACACCCGCGTCTCGCGAAACACATAGCCGTGACACTCGCAAAAGGCGCGCATGCGCGGCACGGTCTGCCTCGCAAGCTTGGCGAAGGGCGGATCGTAGGCGGTCAGCAGCAGGACTTTCGCCCGCGCGCCCGCCGGCTGGGGAGCGTCGCTCATCCGGTCTCGGCTTGCCCGGCAAGCTCCATCGGCACCATGGCGGCGTCCTTGGAGTTGCGCAGCGTGAGCGAGGTCTTGACGTTGCGCACATGCGGCGCCGCGGTCAGCTCGGCCACGAAGGCCTGGAAAGTCTTCATGTCGGGCGCCACGCATTTGAGGATGAAGTCGATCTCGCCCGACAGCATCCAGCATTCGCGCACCAGCGGCTCCTTGCGCACGAAATCCTCGAACGCCTTGAGATCGGCCTCGGCCTGGCTCGAGAGATGCACCATGGCGAAGACGGTGACCTCGTAGCCCAACAGCTTCTCGTCGAGCAGCGCCCGATAGCCCTTGATGAAGCCGGCCTCCTCCAGCGCGCGCATGCGGCGCAGGCAGGGCGGCGCCGAAATGCCAATGCGGCGCGCCAATTCCACATTGGTGATGCGCCCGTCGTTCTGCAGTTCGGTCAGGATCTGGCGGTCGAGGGCGTCCAGGCGGCTGGCCACGGGCGGCGCTTCCGGGAGTTGTTTGTGCTGGGCAATCCTTATCCCGGGAGGCTGCCGCCGCGAAACATTATTGCGCAATGACGGTATCCGGATACTGAATTCCATACCGCGGAAACAGCCTGTGGTGCCGCGCTCTGCATATCTTGCATAGCTCGCCGGAAAACCTAGATTGTGGTCTGGCACCGGGCCGAGCACGTCAGTGCGGGCCCGGGCGCCTTTCCTTCCGCTACGGGGCATTCAGTATGGGTCAGACCACCCACGCCAAGGTCATCATCATCGGCTCTGGCCCGGCGGGCTATACGGCGGCGATCTACGCCGCCCGCGCCATGATCGAGCCGATCCTGATCCAGGGCATCCAGCCCGGCGGCCAGCTCACCATCACCACCGACGTGGAGAACTATCCTGGCTTTGCCGACGTCATCCAGGGCCCTTGGCTGATGGAGCAGATGCAGAAACAGGCCGAGCATGTCGGCACCCGCATCGTCACCGATCATGTCAGCAAGGTCGATCTATCGCACCGTCCGTTCCGCCTGGAATGCGACTCCGGCGACCTCTATCTCGCCGACAGTTTGATTATGGCCACCGGCGCGCAGGCGCGCTGGCTCGATCTTCCCTCCGAGCAGAAATTCAAGGGCTACGGCGTGTCCGCCTGCGCCACCTGCGACGGCTTCTTCTACCGCAACAAGGAAGTGATCGTGATCGGCGGCGGCAATACCGCGGTGGAGGAAGCGTTGTTCCTCACCAATTTCGCCTCCAAGGTCACCGTCGCGCACCGGCGCGACAGCTTCCGCGCCGAGAAGATCTTGCAGGACCGCTTGTTCAAGAACCCGAAAATCTCCGTGCTGTGGGACACCGTGCTGGAAGACGTGGTCGGCGAGCAGAACCCGCTCAAGGTAAAGGGCGCCGTGCTCAAGAACGTCAAGACCGGCGCGACCACCGAGCGCCCGGTCGACGGCATCTTCATCGCCATCGGGCACACGCCGGCATCCGAACTGGTCGTAGGCCAGGTCGACATGAAACCGTCCGGCTATATCAAGACCGCACCGTTTTCGACCGCCACCTCGGTGCCCGGCGTGTTCGCGGCCGGCGACGTCACCGACGACGTCTACCGGCAGGCAGTGACCGCCGCCGGCCAGGGCTGCATGGCCGCGCTCGAAGCAGAGAAATTCCTTGCCGCGCATGGCGAGGCCGAACCGGCCGTCGCCGCCGAATAATTGCGCCGCGCCTTACGGCTGCGGATCAGGATAGAAAATGGATTGGGACAAGCTGAAAGTCTTTCATGCCGCCGCCGAGGCTGGCAGCTTCACGCACGCGGGCGAGCAGCTCAAGCTGTCGCAATCGGCGGTGTCGCGGCAGGTATC
>JBKKAF010000152.1:0-13320 GCA_046714775.1 Xanthobacteraceae bacterium
CGGCCGTCATTCGCGCCGCCATTTTGCAGGCGTCGCCCGGCGCCGTCGAGATCGGCGACCGCGGCGAGGCGATCCGCAGCGCCATTTCCGCCCTGCGCCCGGGTGACGTGCTGCTGATCGCCGGCAAGGGCCATGAAAGCGGGCAAATCATCGGCAATCAGACCTTTCCATTCAGCGATCACGAGGCGGTCGCCGTTGCACTCAAAGGCAAAGTGGCATGAGCCACCGGCCGCTCTGGTCCGTCGATGCGATGGCTAAGGCGATGGGTGCCGAGGCTGCGGGCGTCCTGCCCGCGTCGACGCCGGGCCTGTCGATCGACACCCGCTCCATCGGGGCGGGCGAAGCATTCTTCGCGATCAAGGGCGATAGCCGCGACGGCCATGACTTCGTGCCGGCCGCGCTCAAGGCCGGTGCAGGTCTCGCGGTGGTCGCCGCGGA
The DNA here is from genome assembly GCA_046714775.1 of Xanthobacteraceae bacterium. Lineage (GTDB taxonomy): Bacteria > Pseudomonadota > Alphaproteobacteria > Rhizobiales > Xanthobacteraceae > VAZQ01. The sequence goes on from JBKKAF010000152.1 coordinate 439, forward strand.
CCGGCGCGCCGCCATGCCGGCCGATGCGCCGCTTCTGCTCGTGCCCGACGTGCTCGCGGGGTTGCGCGATCTCGCCCGCGCCGCGCGCGCCCGGACCCAAGCGAAAGTGATTGGGGTCACCGGCTCGGTCGGCAAGACCGGCACCAAGGAGGCGTTGCGGCTCGCGCTGTCGGCCGACGGCGAGACCCATGCCTCGGCCGCCTCCTACAACAATCATTGGGGCGTGCCGCTGTCGCTTGCGCGTTCTCCGGAAAGTGCGCGCTACGCCGTGTTCGAGATGGGGATGAATCACGCAGGCGAGATCGAGCCATTGAGCCGGCTGGTGCGCCCGCAGGTGGCGATCATCACCACGATAGAGCCGGTGCATCTGGAATATCTCGGCTCGATCGAGGCCATTGCCGACGCCAAGGCGGAAATCTTTCGCGGGCTCGATCCCGGCGGCGTGGCGTTGATCAACCGCGACACCCCGCAATTTGCGCGCCTGCAGCGCAGCGCCAAAAGCGCGGGCGTGGCGCGTGTCGTGTCCTTTGGGGAACATGCCAAGGCCGATGCGCGGCTGATCAAATCATCGCTGCATGCGGACTGCTCGACCGTGCAGGCGCGCATCCTCGGCACCGACATTACCTACAAGCTGGGCGCGCCCGGCCGGCATCTGGTGCTAAATTCGCTGGCGGTTCTGGCCGCGGTCTCGCTGGTCGGCGCCGATCTGGCGCTCGCTGCGCTGGCGCTCGCCGAAATGAAACCGGCGGCCGGGCGCGGGTCGCGCATCACGCTCCACCTGCGCGGCGGTACTGCGCTCCTGATCGACGAGAGCTACAACGCCAACCCGGCATCGATGCGCGCCGCGCTGGCGCTGCTCGGCCAGGCCGCTGTCGGGCCACGCGGCCGGCGCATCGCCGTGCTCGGCGACATGCTGGAACTCGGCCCGCCGGGCGCCGAGCTGCATCGAGCGCTGGTCGATTCGGTGTTGGCCGATGGCGCCGATCTCGTATTCTGCTGTGGTCCGCTGATGCGCGCGCTGTGGGAGGCTCTTCCCTCCGAACGCAGAGGCGGCTATGCGGAAACCTCTACGGCGCTCGAACCGGGCATATTGGCCGCCCTCCGTCCGGGCGACGCCGTCATGGTCAAAGGATCTCTCGGCTCCAACATGGCACCGATCGTGAAGGCGCTGGAGCGCCGCTATTCCCCCCGCGAGACGCTCACCGCAGCGCCGGTCCAAGGCTGATCAAGGCTGACCCATGTTCTACTGGCTTTCCTCGTTCTCGGACACGATCGGCCCGCTCAACGTATTGCGCTACATCACCTTCCGCACCGGCGGGGCGATGATCACGGCACTGGTCTTTGTGTTCCTGTTCGGGCCTTGGATCATCGATCACCTGCGGCTGAAACAGGGCAAGGGCCAGCCGATCCGCAGCGACGGCCCGCAATCCCACTTGGTCACCAAGAAGGGCACGCCGACCATGGGCGGCCTGATGATCCTGTTCGGGATCGCCGTGTCGACCGTGCTGTGGGCCAATCCGGCCAACCGCTATGTCTGGATCGTGCTCGGGGTGACGCTCAGCTTCGGAGCGGTCGGGCTCTATGACGACTATCTCAAGGTCACCAAGCAGACCCACAGTGGCGTATCGGTTCGCACCCGCATCGCCATCGAGGTGATCGTCGCCGGGCTGGCATGCCTGGCGATCGCCAGTCTCGGCCGCCCGCCGTTCGCGACCTCGCTGGCGTTTCCGTTCTTCAAGGAACTGGTGTTCGACCTCGGCTGGTTCTTCGTCATCTTCGGCGCCTTCATCATCGTCGGCGCCGGCAATGCGGTGAACCTGACCGACGGCCTCGACGGGCTCGCCATCGTGCCGGTGATCATCGCTGCGCTGAGCTTCGGCTTTATCGCCTATCTCGCCGGCAACACCGTGTTCGCCGATTACCTCAACATCCATTACGTCGCCGGCACCGGCGAACTGGCGGTGCTATGCGGGGCGGTGCTCGGGGCCGGGCTCGGGTTTCTCTGGTTCAATGCGCCACCGGCGACGATCTTCATGGGCGACACCGGCTCGCTCGCGCTCGGCGGCATGATCGGCACCATCGCGGTCGCCACCAAGAACGAGATCGTGCTGGCAGTGATCGGCGGGTTGTTCGTGCTGGAGGCGGTGTCGGTGATCGTGCAGGTGGTGTCGTTTAAGCTGACCGGCAAGCGCGTGTTCAAGATGGCGCCGATCCACCACCACTTCGAGCAGCTCGGCTGGACCGAGCCGCAGATCGTCATCCGCTTCTGGATCGTTGCGGTCGTGCTCGCGCTCGCGGGATTGTAGACGCTGAAGCTCAGGTAGCAAATCATGGGGGCACGGCCGTGCCGCTTGCACAGCTTGCTCCCTCCCTTGCTTGGGGGGGAGGGGTGGGGAGGGGGCATGCCTGTACCGCGGTCTTTGCGTGCCCCCTTCCTGACCCTCCCCCGCAAGCGGGGGAGGGGACACGTCGTGCCTGATGCGCCGGCGCGCTGCACGAAGTGCGTGCGATGATCCCGGTCACCACCTTTGCCGGCAGGAAGGTCGCGGTATTCGGCCTCGGCGGCTCCGGTCTGGCGAGCGCCAGCGCGCTGCTGGCGGGCGGCGCCGATGTGGTGGGCTGGGATGACAGTAACGACACCGTCGCCAAGGCGACCGCCGCCGGCATCCCGACCGCGGATTTCAGGCACATCGACTGGTCGCGCATCGTTGCGTTGGTGCTGGCGCCGGGCGTGCCGCTCACCCATCCGGCGCCGCATTGGGCGGTCGGCTTGGCGCGCGCCGCCGCCGTCGCAGTGATCGGCGACATCGAGCTGTTCTGCCGCGAACGTCAGCGCGCTTCGCCGGCGTCGCCCTTCGTCGCCATCACCGGCACCAACGGCAAGTCCACCACCACCGCGCTGGTGGCGCATCTGCTTGCCAGTGCCGGCTATGACGCACAGCTCGGCGGCAATATCGGCACCGCGATCCTCTCTTTGCAGCCGCCGCGGGCGGGACGCGTGCATGTGATCGAGGTCTCCTCCTACCAGATCGATCTCGCGCCCACGCTCGATCCGTCGGTCGGCATTCTGCTCAATGTCACCGAGGACCATCTCGACCGTCACGGCACGCTTGCGAGTTACGCGGCCGTCAAGGAGCGCCTGGTCGCCGGCGTGCAGGACGACGGCACCGCCATTATCGGGGTCGACGACAATTGGTGTCAGGCCGCCGCCGACCGCATCGAGCGCGCCGGCAAGCGGGTGATGCGTGTCTCCGTGCGGCGGCCGCTGGCGGACGGGCTTTATGTCGAGGCCGAGCAGATCATGCAGGCATCGGGCGGCGCGGGCCAGGTGATTGCGCAGATCGGCGGCATCGGCTCACTGCGCGGCCTGCACAATGCGCAGAATGCCGCCTGCGCTACCGGCGCCGCGCTGGCGCTCGGGCTCTCCCCGCAGGCGGTCCAGCAGGGCTTGCGTTCGTTTCCCGGCCTGGCGCATCGCATGGAGGAAGTCGGCCGCAAGGGCCCCGTGCTGTTCGTCAATGATTCCAAGGCGACCAATGTGGATTCCGCCGCGCAAGCGCTGGCGTGTTTTTCCGACCTGTTCTGGATCGCCGGCGGCCAGCCGAAGACCGGCGGCATCGGTGCGCTGGCCGGTTTTTTTCCGCGCATCCGCAAGGCCTATCTGATCGGCGAGGCGGCTCCCGGCTTCGCGGCCGAACTGGAGGGCCAAGTGCCGTATGCGATGGCCGGTACGCTCGATCGCGCAGTGGCGCTGGCGGCGCGCGACGCCGAGGCCGCCGATCTCGAGCAGCCGGTGGTGCTGCTGTCGCCCGCTTGCGCCTCATTCGACCAGTACCGGAATTTCGAGGTGCGCGGCGACGCCTTCCGCGCCCTGGTGCTCGCCCTCCCGGGCGTCCGCCCGCAATAACGCCGAAAATGCCCCGTTAAGCCCGCGTCAACCAAACCGGGTCAGGACTAACTGTCGTCGGCACTCAGTGTCGTTGGCACCAAGTGTCGTTTGGCACCAAGTGTCGTTTGGCACCAAGTGTCGTTTGGCACTAAGCGTTCTGGGACGGGGAATTCCGATGGTCTCGCGCGTCGAGCGTTCGCCTTTTGCCGCCTGGTGGTGGACGGTGGACCGGCCCATGCTGGTCGCGCTGTGCGCTTTGATGCTCAGCGGCATCGTGCTGTCGCTGGCGGCGAGCCCGCCGGTCGCCGCGCGGCTGCAGCTCGAACCGTTTTATTTCGTCAACCGCCATGTGCTCTATCTGATCCCGGCGCTGGCGGTGTTGCTGGTGACCTCGTTCCTGCCGCCGCGGCTCATCCGGCGCATTGCGCTCGCCATGTTCGTCATGAGCCTCATTCTGGTGCTGGCCACGCTGGTCTACGGCGCCGAGGTCAAGGGCGCGCGACGCTGGCTGGTCATTCTCGGCATCAACATCCAGCCGTCGGAATTCCTCAAGCCGGCCTTTGTGATCCTGATCGCCTGGCTGTTCGGCGAATCCGCGCGGCGTCCGGAAATGCCGGCCAACACCATGGCGCTCGCGCTGCTGCTCGCCGTGGTGACGGCGCTGGTGCTGCAGCCGGATTTCGGCCAGACCATGCTGATCGTGCTGGTTTGGGGCACGCTGTTCTTCCTCGCCGGCATGCGGATGGTGTGGGTGATCGGACTCGGCGGCGCGGCCGCCGTGGGCATCGTCGGCGCTTATTTCACGGTCCCGCACGTCACCCGCCGCATCCAGCGCTTTCTCGATCCCTCCTCCGGCGACACCTTCAATATCGATCAGGCGCTGGAATCGTTCCTGCGCGGCGGCTGGTTCGGGCGCGGGCCGGGCGAAGGCACGGTCAAGCGCGCGCTGCCGGAAAGCCATACCGACTTCGTGTTCGCAGTGGCGGCGGAAGAGTTCGGCATCGTGCTATGCCTGCTGCTGGTCGCGCTGTTCGCGTTCATCGTGCTGCGCGCGCTGTCCCACGCTTCGCGCGCCGAGGACCCGTTCACGCGTTTTGCGGTCGCCGGCCTGGCCGTGCTGTTCGGCCTCCAATCGGCCATCAATATGGCGGTCAATCTCCACCTGCTGCCCGCCAAGGGCATGACGCTGCCGTTTATTTCCTATGGTGGATCGTCGATGATGTCGGTGGCCTGGGGTATGGGAATGCTGCTCGCGATCACGCGCGGACAGCCGCGCGCCGAGCTGCTGGCCAGCCGTACGGACTTTATGCCGGCGCGGAGCGCGGCCTGATGGAGCAGGGCGGCCTGCCGCTCGTGCTATTGGGGGCCGGCGGAACCGGCGGACATCTGTTTCCCGCGGAGGCTCTGGCCGAGGCGCTCAGCCGCCGCGGTGTTGCCGTCGATCTCGCCACCGACGAGCGCGCCGAACGCTATGGCAGCCAATTTCCCGCGCGCGAAATTCACATCATTCCGAGCGCGACCGTGCGCTCGCGCAATCCGCTGGCGCTCATCCGCACCGGCGCCCTTCTCGGCGCCGGTTTGGCCAAGGCCTATGCCTTGCTGGGGCGGACCAAGCCGGCGGCGGTGGTCGGCTTTGGCGGCTATCCGACCGTCCCGCCGCTGCTAGCCGCGACATTCCGGGGGATTCCCACGCTCATCCACGAGCAGAACGCCGTGATGGGCCGCGCCAACCGCCTGCTTGCTCCGCGCGTCACCGCCATTGCCACGAGCTTCGCAGGCGTGCTCGACGCCGACGCGGCGCTCGCCGCCAAGGGGACGCGTACCGGCAATCCGGTGCGGCCGGCGGTGATCGCCGCAAAGCAGCCTTATGGCGCACCCGATCCGACCGGGCCGTTCCATCTGATCGTGTTCGGCGGCAGCCAGGGCGCGCGCATCATGGCCGACATCGTGCCGGCCGCGCTCGAGCGGCTGGAACCGCACCTGCAAATGCGCATTAGGGTCGTGCAGCAGGCGCGCGAGGAGGATTTGGCGCGCGTGCGCATGGTCTACGGCCGCAGGCAGATCGCTGCCGAGGTCTCGCCGTTCTTTCGCGATTTGCCGGCGCGCATCGCCGCCAGCCATCTGGTGGTGGCGCGCGCGGGGGCTTCAACCGTTGCAGAACTGGCGGTGCTCGGCCGGCCCGCCATTTTGGTGCCACTGCCGCATGCGCTGGATCAGGATCAAATGGCCAATGCCGGCGTGCTAGAAAAAGCCGGCGGCGCGATTCGGCTGCGGCAGGACGAATTCACGGCGGACCGGCTGGCCGCGGAGATCACCGAGCTCGCCACCGCCCCCGCAAAGCTCGCAGCCATGGCCGCGGCTGCCGGCGCGCAGGGCAATAGCGACAGCGCCGACCGGCTCGCCGATCTGGTGCTACAGACGATGGATAAGAGAGTGAGCCTGCCATGAAGCTGCCGCGCGACATCGGACCGATCCATTTCGTCGGCATCGGCGGCATCGGCATGAGCGGCATCGCCGAGGTATTGGCCAATCTCGGCTATACCGTCACCGGCTCCGACATGGCGGAGAGCGCCAACGTCAAGCGCCTGCGCGAGCAAGGCATCAAGGTCGCCATCGGCCACGACGGCCGCAACATCGATGGCGCCGACGTGATCGTGGTGTCGTCCGCGATCAAGCGGGATAACCCCGAGCTGGTCGCCGCCCGCGCGCAACGCGTGCCGGTGGTGCGCCGCGCCGAAATGCTGGCCGAGCTGATGCGGCTCAAGCGCTGCATCGCCATTGCCGGCACCCACGGCAAGACCACCACCACCTCGCTGGTCGCGGCCTTGCTCGATGCCGGCAATTTCGATCCCACGGTGATCAACGGCGGCATCATCAATGCCTATGGCACCAATGCGCGGCTCGGCGCCGGCGACTGGATGGTGGTGGAGGCCGACGAGTCCGACGGCACCTTCCTCAAGCTGCCCGCCGATATTGCCGTGGTCACCAATGTCGATCCCGAGCATCTCGATCATTTCAAGACCTTCGATGCGGTGCAGGAGGCGTTCCGCGCCTTTGTCGAGAATGTGCCGTTCTACGGCTTTGCGGTGATGTGCACCGACCACCCGGTGGTGCAGACCCTGGTCGGGCGCATGGAAGACCGCCGCATCATCACCTACGGCGAGAACCCGCAGGCCGATGTCCGCCTCACCGGGCTGCATCACCAGAACGGCAGCTCGCATTTCTCCGTGGTGTTCCGTGATCGCGCCGGCGAGGACGCGCACGAGATCAAGGCGGTCGCACTGCCGATGCCGGGTCGTCACAACGCACTCAATGCCACCGCCGCCATCGCGGTGGCGCGCGAGCTCGGCATTTCCGACGACATGATCCGCAAGGCGCTGCAGAATTTCGGCGGCGTCAAGCGGCGCTTCACCCGCACCGGCGAGTGGAACGGAGTCGTGGTGATCGACGATTACGGCCATCATCCGGTCGAGATCGCCGCCGTGCTGCGGGCGGCGCGGGAATCCAGCAACGGCCAGGTGATCGCGGTCATGCAACCGCATCGCTATACCCGGCTGCAGGCGCTGTTCGAGCCGTTCTGCACCTGCTTCAACGATGCCGACACCGTGATCGTTGCGCAAGTCTATCCGGCCGGCGAACAGCCGATTGCCGGCGCTGACCGCGACGCGCTGGTACAGGGCATGCGGGCGCGCGGGCATCGCCAGGTGATCCCGCTCGATGGCCCGCAGGATCTCGCCGGCCTGGTGCGGCGGCTGGCGCGTGCCGGAGATATCGTGGTGTTTCTCGGCGCCGGCAACATCACCCAATGGGCCTATGCGCTGCCCGGCGAACTCGCCGCGCACGACAAGGTGGCGTGACGGCGCCGCCATGTTTTCCGACCTTGTCCCCGCGTTGCAAGCGAGCATGCCCGACTTGCGCGGGCGGCTGCTGCCGAACGAGCCGCTCAAGCCGCTGACCTGGTTCCGGGTGGGCGGACCGGCGCAAGTGCTGTTCATGCCAGAGGACGAGGCGGACCTCGCGTATTTTCTGTCGCGGCTGCCCGCCGAGATTCCGGTCATGGTGATCGGGCTCGGCTCCAATCTGATCGTGCGCGACGGTGGCGTGCCTGGCGTGGTGATCCGGCTTGGCCGCGGGTTCGGTGAGATCAAGATCGAAGATGGCCAGCGCGTGCGCGCCGGCGCCGCGATGCCGGACGTGAAGGTGGCGCGAGCGGCGCAGGAGTCGGCAATCGCCGGCCTGGCTTTTCTGCGCGGCATTCCGGGCGCGATCGGCGGCGCGCTGCGCATGAACGGCGGCGCCTATGGCCGCGAAACCAAGGATGCCTTGATCGAGGCGCGTGGCGTCGACCGGCAGGGGCGCCTGCGCGTGTTTCGCAACGCGGACATGCACTATGCCTACCGGCATTGCGGCGCGCCCGACGACGTCATCTTCACCGAAGCACTGTTTCAAGGCGCGGCCGGCGACGCTGCCGCCATCGCCGCCGAGATGGACAAGATCACGGAGTCGCGCGAGGCGACGCAGCCGATCAAGAGCCGCACCGGCGGCTCCACCTTCAAAAACCCGCCCGGCAACAAGGCTTGGCAATTGATCGACACCGCCGGCTGCCGCGGGCTCACCGTCGGCGGCGCCCAGGTCTCCGAACTGCATTGCAACTTCCTGATCAATCTCGGCGAGGCGAGCGCCGCCGATATCGAGACTTTGGGAGAAATCGTACGCCATCAGGTGCTGGACCATTCCGGCGTGACGCTCGAATGGGAAATCAAGCGCATCGGCGTGGCGGGATAATGACGCGCGCGGCTGATAGCGAGTCCAAGATTGTCGCTTGTCATTGCCGGGCAGAAGGCGCGAAGCGTCGTCTTCGCGCCTGATAGCCCGACAATCCGTCTTTTTGCGAGATGGATCGCCGGGTCTCGCCGTTCGCGGCCGCCCGGCGATGACGCCGAGGCCATCCTTCGGTTTCGTATGGCTTGCCGGCGGCGGGGACTCTCGACGCGCCGGCCGTTCTCGATTCTATTGGCGCTAGGCGAATCAGCGATCGTCGCTGAGGCCGGGGCTGCGCCATGAGCAAGCACATTGCCGTACTGATGGGAGGCTGGTCGGCCGAGCGCGACGTTTCGCTGCGCTCCGGCCGCGCCTGTGCCGATGCGCTGGCGCGCCAAGGCTATCGCGTCACCCGCATCGATGTCGGCCGCGACATTGCCACCGTGCTCGCCACCGTGAAACCAGACGCCGCGCTCAATGTGCTACATGGCCGGCCGGGCGAGGACGGCACGTTGCAAGGTCTCTTGGAAATCCTCGGCGTCCCCTACAGCCATTCCGGCGTGCTGGCTTCGGCGCTGGCGATGCAGAAGGACGTGGCGAAAGACTTGTTTCGCGCCGCCGACGTGCCGGTCCCGGAGGGGCTGGTGGCGTCGCGCCTGGAAGCCGGCAAGCAGCACCTGCTGCCGCCGCCCTATGTGATCAAGCCGATTGCCGAGGGTTCGAGCGTCGGGGTGTTCCTGGTCAAGGAGGATCAGGAGCATCCGCCGCAGGAACTGTATCGCGACGACTGGGCCTATGGGGACCGGGTCATCGTCGAAAAGTATATACCTGGCAAGGAGTTAACCTGCGCAGTGATGGGCGAAGAGGCGCTCGGGGTGATCGAGATCGTGCCGACGGTGCGGTTCTACGACTTCGAGGCGAAATACGCCCCCGGCGGGTCCAAACACCTCTTGCCGGCGCCAGTTTCATCAATTGTTTACCAACAGGCCCGAAGACTAGCGCTGGCCGCGCATCGCGCGCTCGGCTGCCGGGGGGTCAGCCGGGCGGACTTCCGCTTCGACGACCGCATTGAGGGGACGGGAGGGTTGGTCTGCCTCGAGGTCAACACACAACCTGGAATGACCGAGACGTCGCTCGTGCCCGAACTCGCGGCGCACGCCGGCGTCACGTTCGATGAGCTCGTAAAATGGATGGTCGAGGACGCCTCGCTCAATCGCTGACCTGGATCGCGCGCATGCTGCGCGGCCGGGCGCCGGCTCCATCGGCGTCCCGCCGCGGCGTGCCGCGCGTGCGCCGTGACGCGTTCGAGATTCCATTTCGTCTTCCCCGCCTTCCGCGTTTTATCCAGCGCTGGCTCGCCGTCCTCATCAAGCTGCGGACCCCGCGCGGCGTCGGCATCGCTGCCGCCATCCTGATCATCTTCGGCGGCCTGGCCTATGGCACCGTGCAAGGCGGCCACGTTCCCGCACTGGCGGAGGGCCTGCGCGAGGCGCGCAACGGCGCCGCCAATGCGGCAGGCTTCCGCATCGCCTCGATCGCGATTTCCGGGCAGCGGCAAGTCAGCCGCGAAGAAGTGTTGGCGGTCGCCGGCGTCACCGGCACCTCCTCGCTGCTGTTTCTCGACGCCGAAGGCACTCGGCAACGGCTGAAGACCAATCCGTGGATTGCCGACGCCACCGTGCTCAAGCTGTATCCCGATCACCTGCAGATCGGCATCACCGAACGCGAGGCTTTCGCGCTCTGGCAAAAGGACGGCCGCGTCGCGGTGATCGCTTCGGACGGCACCGTGCTCGAGCCCTATGCGGCGCCTGCGCTGCTGCGGCTGCCGATGGTGGTCGGCAAGGGCGCCGCCGCCAAGGCCAAGCACTTTCTCGCGCTGCTCGACCGCCATTCCGACATGCGCGATCTGGTGCGCGCGTCCATCCTGGTCGGCGAGCGGCGCTGGAACCTGCGGCTGAAGAACGGCATCGACGTGCGCCTGCCGGAAACCGGCATCGAAGCCGCGCTCGCGCAGCTTGCCGCGCTCGACCGCGACAAGAAGCTGCTCTCGCGCGACATCGTCGCCATCGATCTGCGGCTGCGCGACCGCGTCACCGTGCGGCTGTCGGAGGCCGCCGCCCAGGCGCGCGCGGAAGTCATGAAGGACAAGCGGCCGAAGAAAAAAGGCGGCGCCGCATGAGCACGCTGGCATACGGCCTGACGCCCAAGATGAAGCCGCTGTCGCCCAAGCGCTCGGCGCTGGTAGCGGCGCTCGACATCGGCACCAGCAAGATCGTCTGCCTGATCGCCCGGCTGCGGCCGAGCCCCCCGCAGCAGATGTTCCGCCGGCGCAGCCATTCCATCGAAGTGCTTGGCTTTGGCCACACGCTGGCGCGCGGCATCAAGGCCGGCGCGGTGGTCGATCTCGCCGAGGCGGAGCAGGCCGTGCGCCAGGCCGTGGATCTCGCCGAGCGTACGGCCCGCATGCAGTTGCAGTCGGTGATCGTGTCGGTCTCCGCCGGCCGGCCCGGCAGCGAACTCATTTCCGCGTCGGTCGACGTCGTCGGATCGACGGTGTCGGAGCGTGACATCGCCCGCGTGCTGACCGCCGGCAGCCGGCATTCGGTGCGGCCCGGGCGCGCCGTGCTGCATTCGCTGCCGGTCGGCTATGTGCTGGACAACGAGCCCGGCATCCGCGATCCGCGCGGCATGCTGGCGCGGCGCTTCGGCATCGACATGCATCTGATGACCATGGAAGCCTCGGTGGCGCGCAACCTGATGCTGGTGGTCGAGCGCTGCCATCTCGACGTCGAGGCCATGGTGGCGAGTCCCTATGTCGCCGGGCTCTCGGCGCTGGCCGACGACGAAAGCGATCTCGGCGCGGCATTGATCGACATGGGCGCCGGCACCACCACGATGGCGGTATTTTCCGGCGGGCGCTTCGTCTATGGCGACGGCTTCGCGCTCGGCGGCCGGCACGTGACCATGGATCTCGCCCGCGGACTCAATGCCCGCATCGCCGACGCCGAGCGAATCAAGACGTTGTATGGCAGTGTGCTGGCCGGTGGAACCGACGAACGCGACATGATCACCATCCCTTCCGTCGAGCACGATGAGCGCGAGGCGCCGCAATTCGTGCCGCGCTCAGGCCTGGTTGGCATCATCAAGCCGCGGGTCGAGGAGATTCTCGAACTGGTGCGCGATCGCCTCGCCGCCTCGCCGTTCGCGGCCGAGCCGCGCGGGCGCGTGGTGCTGACCGGCGGAGCCAGCCAGCTCAACGGCCTGCCCGAGCTTGCCGCGCAAATTCTCGGCCGTCCGGTGCGGATTGGCCGGCCGCTCGGCATCACCGGCTTGCCCGAGGAAGCCAAGGGACCTGCTTTCGCCGTCGCGACGGGTTTGTCGATCTACCCGCAGACGGCGCATCTCGAACACTTTGAACCGCGGCGAACGCGGCAGTCGATGACAGGGACGGGCGGTTATATCGCAAAGGTCGGACGATGGCTGCGCGAGAGCTTCTGACGACCGAACGAGATTCACGAGTGCAGCCGGTGGCGGACCGGCGCGACCGGCGGCATCGCAGGAACGCTGCGACGCCCGCGCAATGAGAAAATGAAGAGGCACACATGACCATCAATCTCAAGATGCCCGACATCCGGGAACTGAAACCGCGGATCACCGTGTTCGGAGTGGGCGGTGCCGGCGGCAACGCCGTCAACAATATGATCACCAGCGGGCTGCAGGGGGTCGACTTCGTCGTCGCCAATACCGACGCCCAGGCGCTCACCATCTCGAAGGCCGAGCGCATCATCCAGATGGGCGTGCAGGTCACCGAAGGTCTCGGCGCCGGCTCGCAGCCGGAAGTCGGACGCGCCGCCGCCGAGGAGGTGATCGACGAGATCCGCGACCATCTTTCCGGCGCCCATATGGTGTTCGTCACCGCCGGCATGGGTGGCGGCACCGGCACAGGCGCTGCGCCTGTGGTCGCCAAGGCGGCGAAAGACCTCGGCATACTCACCGTCGGCGTCGTGACCAAGCCTTTCCATTTCGAGGGCGAGCGCCGCATGCGCTATGCGGAAGCCGGAATCATCGAATTGCAGAAACATGTCGACACGTTGCTGGTGATTCCGAACCAGAACCTGTTCCGGGTCGCGCACGAGAATACCACCTTCGCCGACGCCTTCGCCATGGCAGACCAGGTGCTTTATTCCGGCGTCGCCTGCATCACCGATCTGATGGTGAAGGAAGGCCTGATC
>JBKKAF010000153.1:0-9731 GCA_046714775.1 Xanthobacteraceae bacterium
GGCCTCCACCGGCACGCCGGCGCTGTTCGTGCATCCGACCGAGGCGAGCCATGGCGACCTCGGCATGATCACGGTGGACGATGCTATTCTCGCATTGTCCAATTCCGGGGAGACGCCGGAACTCTCCGATCTCGTCCGCGACTCGCGTCGGCGCGGTATCCTGCTGATCGCGATGACGCAGAACAAGGCAAGTGCGCTGGCCAAGGCCGCCGATCTCGTGCTGCAATTGCCCGACGTTCCGGAAGCCTGCCCGTTCAATCTCGCTCCCACGACGTCGACCATCATGATGCTGGCGCTCGGCGACGCGCTTGCCATTGCGCTCCTTGAGGCGCGGAAATTCACACCGGAGAACTTCAGCAACCTGCATCCCGGCGGCAAGCTCGGCCAGAAATTGACCACCGTCGCGCACTTGATGCACATTGGCGACGAGGTTCCACTGATCGGTATCGATACCGACCTCACCGTCGCGATCGTCCGCATGACCGAGAAGCGATTCGGCTGCACGGGCGTGGTGAATCATCTTGGCGATCTGGTCGGCATCATCACCGATGGAGACCTGCGCCGGCATCTCAGCCCGGATATGCTGAAGGCAAAGGTCACAGAGGTGATGACCAAGGCGCCGCAAACCGTGACGCCCGAGCGGCTGGCGGCCGAGGCGCTCGCACTGATGAATGCTAAGAAGATCAGCAGCCTGATGGTGGTAAAAGGCAAGAAGCCGGTGGGCATCCTGCATATCCACGATTGTCTGCGCGCCGGCCTGGACTGAGTCGGTCACCCCTACGCGCAATGCTGGCGATCGACACGGTTGGACTCCCTCCAGCCCTAACTTCATTGTCCTGAAAGGATACGGGAGATTGCCGATTGGGCTGTACCGGATTTAGTGTTATTGTGATGAATTCGATACTTGTCATGACCTTTCGAAGGGCCAGTTGGAGATTCGACTGTTGCCTCGAAATCAGCAGCCCGCACATCCGGACGTCTCGGCAGCGTTGCACGACTGCCGCCGGGCCTTTTGGAGCGTTGCGCTGTTCTCCGGCGTGGTCAATTTGCTGATGTTGGCCGGCCCGCTCTACATGCTGCAAATCTACGATCGGGTGTTGGCGAGCCGCAGCGTACCGACGCTCGTCGCACTCTCCATCTTGCTGGTCGGGGCCTTTGCGTTCCAGGGCGTGCTCGATGTGATCCGCTCTCGCATCGTGGTGCGCGCGGCAACGCTGCTCGATTGGCATCTGGGCACCACGGTCCATCGTGCCGTGGTGGCGTTAGGGGCACAGAGCCGGCGCGGGTCGGACGCGCATCAGCCGGTCCGGGATCTGGATCAGATCAGGGCTTTCCTGACCGGCGCCGGACCGATCGCCATTGTCGACCTTCCGTGGATGCCCTTCTTTCTCGCCATTTGTTTCATGATCCATCCGCTGATCGGATACCTGTCACTGGCCGGCGCGATCCTCCTGTTTGTGCTGACGCTGCGGATGGAGCGGGCCAGTCGAGGTTTCGCACAGCGGATCAACGAAGACAGCGGCGCGCGTGCCGCCATGGTCGAGGCCGGCCGGCGCAACAGCCCGTCGGTCGTCTCGATGGGGATGGAAGGCGTACTCGCGAAACGCTGGACCAGCATCAACGACCGCTTTGTCACGACGGTGGCCCGTTCCACCGACATCATCAACTCCTACGGTAGCGTCACCAAAGTTCTGCGATTTCTGCTGCAGTCGGCGATCCTGGGACTAGGCGCCTATCTGGTGATCGCGCAGGAAATGACGGCCGGCGCCATGATTGCCGCCTCGATCATGATGGGGCGCGCGCTGGCTCCGCTCGAAGTCGCGATCGCAAATTGGCGCGCTTTCATCTCCGCGCGCGACAGCACCAGGCGGCTTTCGGCGCTGTTGGCGCAACTGCCGCCCGATCGGACCGCCACCGAATTGCCGAAGCCGCGTGAGAGTCTGGAAGTCAATCAGGTCACTGTTGCTGCGCCGGGCGGCAGCGCTGCAATCGTCAGCAATGTTCATTTTCGCATCACAGCGGGTGAGGTCCTGGGAATCATCGGCCCCAATGGGTCCGGCAAGAGCTCGCTGGCGCGCGCGCTCGTGGGCGTTTGGCTTCCCGTGCGCGGCACCGTCCGGCTGGACGGCGCAGCCCTCGATCAATGGGATCCGGATGCGCGTGGACGCCACATCGGCTACGTCTCGCAGACGGCCGACCTGTTCCAAGGGACCGTGGCGGAAAATATAGCCAGGATGAGCCTCGAACCGGACAGCGCCGCCGTCCTTCGGGCGGCACACGCGGCGGGGGCCCACGACATGATCCTACGCCTCCCGTCGGGCTACGACACGGTCATTGGGGACGGCGGAGAAGGCTTCTCGACAGGCCAACGGCAACGCATTGCGCTCGCCCGCGCGTTCTACGGCGATCCCTTCCTGGTGCTGCTCGATGAGCCAAGCACCAACCTCGATGGCGAGGGCGAAGCCGCCCTGCAAAAGGCGATAACAGACCTGAAAGCGCGCCGAGCCATCGTCATTCTTGTTGCGCATCGCAAGTCCGCCCTGGCCGCCTGCGACAAGGTCCTTGTGCTACTGAATGGGGTACAGCAAGCCTTCGGCCCACGCGACGACGTGCTGCGCAAGATAGCTACGCCCGCCCCGCCTGCGTCAGCAGCCGGCGCCAATCTCAAGGTCTCCTAGGGTGGCGGTTCAGGAACAACAATGAGTAATTTGGAACGCGACACGCGCCGGATGATCCGCAACCTCAATCTCGCGGGGCTGGCGACCATCGTCATATTGATCGGCGGCATCGGCGGTTGGGCAGCCACCGCGCATCTCTCCGGCGCGGTGATCGCGTCCGGCTCGATCGTCGTCGAATCCAACCTCAAACGCGTGCAACACCCGACCGGCGGCGTGGTCGGCCAGATTCTCATCAAAGAGGGCGACCCCGTTGAAGAGGGACAGGTCGTCATCCGTCTCGACGAGACAATTCCGCGAGCCATGCTGGGCATCGTCCGCTCCCAACTCGATGAATTGACCGCAAGACAAACCCGTTTGCTCACCGAACGGGACGGATCGGACGATCTCACTTTTCCCGCAGACTTGCTTCGCCGACGCAGCGAGCCAGGCTTGACGACGGCGATGGCCGGCGAGGAAAAGCTGTTCGAAGCGCGGCGAAGTGCGCGGACTGGACAGCGCTCGCAATTGCGCGAGCGCCTCGCGCAAATCAACGAGGAGGTGCAAGGCCTTTCCGCGCAGCGCGAGGCCAAGGCCAATGAGATCGACCTGATCGGCCAGGAGCTCAAAGGCGTCGCCGAGCTCTATGAGAAGAAACTCGTCAGCATCATGCGCTACATGGCGTTGCGGCGCGATCAGCAAAAGCTGCAAGGCGACCATGGTCAGCTTGGCGCGGACATCGCGCGCGCGCGCGCGAGAATCGCCGAGACCGAGCTGCAGATCATCCAGCTCGACCAGGATTTCCGCACCGAGGTGCTGAAGGATCTGCGCGATACCGAAGGCAAGATCGGCGAGCTGAGGGAGCGCGTCACCGCCGCCGAGGATCAACTGCAACGCATCGAGATCCGCGCCCCGCAGGCCGGCATCGTCCATCAGCTCGCCGTGCATACGATAGGCGGCGTCATCAAGAACGGCGACACCATCATGTCGATCGTGCCACGCCTGGACGAACTCATCGTCGAGGCACGGGTCGCGCCGCAGGACATCGATCAGATCGCGCTCGGCGCTCAGGTCGCCGTGCGGATCATGGCGGGTAACCAGCGCACGACACCGACGGTCGCGGGCGTGCTGATCCACATCTCGGCCGATCTGACCCGCGAGCCGGGCACAGCCACGCAACCGTCCCAGGCTTTCTTTTTGGTGCGCGTGTCACTTCCGAAGGACTCGGTAAAGCAACTTGGTGATTTTCGACTCCTGCCGGGTATGCCGGCCGAGGCTTTCATCGAGACCGGAACGCGCACGCCATTGGATTATCTGATCAGGCCGCTGCAGGAGCAGATCGCCCGCACGTTCCGAGAGCGATGACCGAAACCGCGCGCCTTTTGTTTCTTCTGGTACCGGCCGGCGCCGCAGCAGCCCTGCTGGCCGCGGGATTGATCATCGTTCTGCGACCGTGGCTTGCGAGCTACGCCTTGGCGCGCCCGAACGAGCGCTCCTCGCACAGCGAGCCTACGCCGCAATGGGGTGGCTTCCCCGTTGTCGTGGCCACGCTGGCTGCCGCCTGCGGCGCCCTCGCCTTGGCGCCCGGCGTGTTGCAGGGACAGACCATTCCGCTTCTGACGGTCACGGCCGCGGTGGCGCTGCTCGCCGTGGTCGGCGCCATCGACGACCTTCACAACCTGCCGGCGGCACCGCGCCTGGCCTTGCAATGCGTCGCGATCGGCGCGGTGATCGCGGCGCTGCCGGCAGAATGGCGCCTGATCCAGAGTCTGCCGTGGTGGAGCGAGCGTATTGCGCTCGGGCTCGGCCTTTTGTGGTTCGTCAACCTGGTCAACTTCATGGACGGCATCGATTGGATGACCGTTGCCGAGATCGCGCCGCTGACCGGGACCATTGCCGTGCTGGGCGCCTTCGGCTTCGTCGCCCCGCTGCCGGCGCTGGTGGCAACCGCGCTGTTCGGTGCGATGCTCGGATTTGCACCGTTCAACAAACCGGTGGCCAGGCTTTTCCTGGGAGACATGGGCAGCCTGCCCATCGGCCTGCTGGCCGGCTGGCTGTTGCTGCAGGTTGCGGCGGACGGTCATTTTGCGGCCGCGCTCCTGCTGCCGCTCTACTATCTCGCTGATGCGTCGCTCACCCTCGTCCGCCGCCTGGTGGCGGGGGAACCGGTCTGGCAGGCGCATCGGACCCATTTCTATCAGCGCGCCATCAAGGCCGGCTTCACGATACGCGACGTCGTCGTCCGCGTATTCGCCGTCAATCTTGTGCTGGCTGCGCTAGCGATTGCCACCTGTCTCAACCCCGGCCTCTTGACCGGTCTGCTGTCATTGGCGATCGGCGCGGCGCTGGTCGGCTGGCTGCTGATCCGCTTTGCGCGCGGTGAGCCGCAAGACCGTGGCATTGCCTGACGACTGCCTTGGGGACGCGCGATGAAGGTGCTGGTCACAGGCGCAACCGGCTTTCTCGGCGCCTATGTGCTGCCGGCGCTCTCCCGGAACGGCCTGGATATGCGCATGGCGGTGCGCGATACAGCCGGCGATAAGCTTGCCGACACCGTCGCCGTCGGATCGATCGGACGCGATACCGATTGGACCAGGGCGCTTGCGGGCGTCGACGCGGTCGTGCATCTCGCCGCCCGCGCGCACCGCGCGCCCGCGGTGCAGGTGGCGGAGCGGGAACTTTATATGGATGTCAATTGTCACGGTACGCTGCGCCTCGCCCGCGCCGCCGCCGATGCAGGTGTTCGCCATCTGATTTTCACCAGCACGATCGGCGTGCTGGGCTCAGCGACCGACGGCCGCGGCCCGTTCAACGAAGATGACCCGCTTCTCCCCCACACGATCTATGCTGAGACAAAGGCGGCGGCCGAGGACGGTCTGGCGGCGATCGCCGCCGAACAGACGATGGCGATCACTTCCATTCGCCCGCCCTTGATCTACGGCCGCAACGCGAAGGGCAGTTTTGCCGCGCTGCAACGCGCGCTGCGGGCCGGACTCCCGCTGCCGCTCGCCAGCATTCGAAACCGGCGCGCATTCGTTGCCGCCGACAATGTCGCGAGTTTCATTGTGCACCGGTTGCAGCGGCCGGCGAGCGGTTACCAGCCGTTCATCGTCGCCGACGGCGAGCAGGTCTCGACGCCGGATTTCGTGCGTGCGCTTGCCGCGGCGATCGACAGAAGTGCGCGCCTGTTCCCCTTCCCGGAACCCCTGCTGAAGCGCCTGCTGGCCTGGACCGGCCGCGCCCATCTTACCGACAGCCTGTTGGGATCGCTCGAAGTCGACACCCGGAAGGCGCGCGCGAACGGCTGGCAACCGGCGGTGACGCTCGAACAGGGACTTGTCGGGGCCTGTCAGGCCGCTTCGCCGCCGAAGTCCGGAACCGCGTCGCGCAACACGCCGTAGATCACCGAGCGATCTTCCCGTACCAGCGCCTGGTCGAGCGCGGCCAGCCAGCCGCGCATGGCTTCCAGCGGCGGACTGAGCGGCTTGGCCGCGACAATGCCTTCGATGCCGATGGGAACGGTCGGTTCCTCGCGCGCAAACAGCATTTCCTGCAGACGCTCGCCGGGACGAATACCGGTAAATGTAATGTCGATATCGCGGCCTGGTTCGAGGCCGGTCAGGCGGATCATGCGCTCGGCCAGATCGACGATCTTCACCGGCTTGCCCATGTTCAGCACATAGACCGAAACCGCCATCCGCTCGGTTCCCAGCGCATGGCTTGCGGCGCTGACGACCAGGTCGCAGGCTTCGCGAATGGTCATGAAGTAGCGCACCATGGCGGGATGGGTGACGGTCACCGGCCCGCCGGCCTCGATCTGAGCCTTGAACTTCGGGACCACCGAGCCGTTGGACGCCAGCACGTTGCCGAAGCGCACCGCGATCAGCCGCATCGGGTGGACGTCACCGCGCCGCGCGAATTCGCTGTCGAGCGCTTGGCAGTACATTTCCGCGAGCCGTTTGGTGGCGCCAAGCATCGATACCGGCTCGATCGCCTTGTCGGTGGAAATCATCACCATGCCGGCGGCGCCGGCGGCGGCGGCGGCGTCGGCGACATTCACCGAACCGAAGACATTGGTCTTGATCCCCTCGCCCCAATCCACTTCGAGCAGCGGCACATGCTTGACGGCCGCGGCATGAAAAACGATGTCGGGCTTGAAGTCCGCAAACAGGCGGAAGATCCGGTCACGGTCGCGCACATCGGCAAGCCGTCCCGCGATGCCGGCCGGCGCCTGTTTGGTCGCAAGCATTTCGAGCACCGCATGCAGCGCCGGCTCGGAGTTCTCGATCACCAGCACGCGCCGGGCGCCGAACGTGATGATGCGGTCGCAAATCTCCGAACCGATCGACCCGCCCCCACCGGTGACGATGATCGATTTGCCCTTCACGAAATTTTCCAGCCGTTGATAATCGATTTTCACGCTCGGTCGCAGCAGCAGGTCCTCGACATTGACCGGCGCCAGCCGCAGCGCCTCGCCGCCGTCGTCCAGCGACGGCAGGCGGCTGGTCGCCAGCCCCAGACGCCGCGCCAGCATCAGGATCGTTTCCGGCCGGGCGGCCGGATCGAAAGCGGACGGGGTCAGCACGACGCGGTTGACCCGCTGATCCCGCGCAGCGAGCTCGGCAATGACACGGGACAGATCCTCGAAGCCACCCAGCACGGAAACCCCGCGGATGGACTGCCCCTGATCCGCCGCCGACGGCGATAGAATACCGACCGGCCAGATTTTCTTGACCGCTCCGCTTTCGATCGCCCGCAGCAGGACCTCGGCATCGGCGGCGCGGCCGAGCACGAGTGTCGGATTGGAATCGGAGCCCTTGGCGTGATGGCGGGTGCGTGCAAAGCGGAAATAGCGATAGGCGATGCGCGGCCCGCCCAGAAAGAACATCTGCAGAAACCAATAGAGGGCGATGGTGATTTTGCCGAAAAAGAAGCCGCCAAAGACATTCGGCGCGACCAGGATGTAGTCGAGGATCAAGAGCGACAGCGCCAGAACCGTGGAAGCGCGAAAAATATTCCAGAGATCGGGCAGCGAGGCGAAGCGCCACTTGCCCTTGTAGAGTTCGAAGATCGAATAGATCACCGCCGCGTACAAGACAAAGGCGGGCAGCAGGAGCAGCAGCCCATCGTACCGCTGCAGGAGCCCCGGGGTCTCAAACCGGATGTAGAAGCTCGCGACCACAGCCACCGCCGTGGCCGCGAGATCGTGCGCCACGACAAGGACTCGGCGGACGTTGAGCTTCGCCATAGGTTTATTTATGCGGTCTATCTTGCAGCCGGATCAGGGATTTGCCCAACATATCTACTGGCGTTTGGCCGGCGACACCACCCATTTTCGGACGTGCGAGCCGCAAGATCACGAACGGGGCGCGGCCTGGGCTTGATCGACGGCGGCGAGCACCTGCTGCACCGAAAGCTCCTCGAGGCATTGGCTATGGCTGTCGAGCCGGCGCTCGCAGCCCTCTTTTTGGCAGGGCAGGCACGGCAATGGATTCTGCACCAGCCATACATTGCCCCGGCACTGGATTGTGCCGGCTGCAGCCCATGAGCGCGCAAGGCCGCCGAGCGGCCAAGGGCCCCAGCGGCGCGGGTCGGTCGGCCCATACAGCGCGATGGTCGGTGTGCCGGTTGCCGCGGCAAGATGGGTAATCGAGGTGTCTGGACCGACATACACTTGCGCTGCTCCGATGATGGCGGCGAGTTCCGGCCAGGTCAGTACACCGTCGAGCCGCCGCACTTCGGGATTATCACGCCATACGCCATCGAGATAGTGCCGGTCCTCGCGCGCGCCGCCGCCGGTCGCGACCACCGCGAGGCCCCGCTCCGCAAGCGCGACAGCGAGCGCCCGCCATCCCTGCGCATGCCATTGCTTGTAACGAAACATGGACCCGGCATGGATGACCGCGTAACGCCCGGTGGCAACGAGATCGCGGCGCACCGGTCCCGATGGACAGACCAGTTCGCCGGCGGCCGGAATGCCGAGCGCACCGGCCGCGATGTCGAGCACCTCCTCGATCCGGTGCCGCTCCCCGTCCGCAACGACCGTGCGTTCAAGCAAAAAACGTTTCAGCGCTGCGCCGGCACCGCGCCCTTCGACCAGCCCGGCGCTCGCGCGGCCTGCCGCCCAGGCGAAAAAAGCCGGCCGATCGCCGGTCTGCGTCGAGACCGCGAGGTCGTAGCGCCGCCACATCCGATAGGCCAAGGCGATGCTGTCGCCGTGGGTCGGTCGCGCGGGCATGGTAACGACGTCCACGAGATCCGGATTGCCCGACAGAATGCCTTCGGTGCCGGCAAACACCAGGGCGTCGATGGCCGCATCGGGAAATGCACGTTTGAGACTGCGGATCAACGGCGTCGTCAGCAACACGTCGCCAAGCCGGCGCAGTGCCACCACCAGGATCCGCGGCCGCGCGGGAAGAGCGAGCGGGGTCATCTCGTTTGGACTATCGCGCCAGCCGAAGCGTCGGCTTGCCGCAACGCCATGCCGCCCAGCACACCGACGCCGAACACGTAGAGCCACCCTTGCGTGAAGTCGACGAGGTGGGAATTGAACAGCGACGCCACAATATTTTGCACGACCACAAGCGTACCAAACCAGCCGACCAGACCGCCGCCTCGGAACAATAGGAGATGGGCAATCCACATGGCGAACAGCACCGCCGTGCCGACGAGGCCCAATTGAGCCCCGACAACAAGAATCTGGTTGTGCGGGTTGACGGAGGTGCGCGCCGAAGCACCCCCCTCGCCGATGGCGGCGCGGCGAAACTGATCCTCAGTCGAGCCGGTACCGTGACCGATCACCGGGGCCGCCATGATGAAATTCACCGACTTCCTGATATATTCGAGGCGAAGCCCCGCCGAGGTCGGCAAATTGTCGGCCCGGTAATCGTCAAGCTCGCTCGCGGTCACGGTCACTCGATCGCGCAGATATTGCGAGGATGCTGACAGCGCCACTCCGATCAGTGCGCCGGCAACGATCACCGCAAGCGCGCCCTTCCAGTTGAACCACCAAAAGCCGAATACCGCGAAGAACACGATGGCCACCACGAGGGTCGTGCGGCCGGTGGCTACGAAAGC
>JBKKAF010000154.1:0-10599 GCA_046714775.1 Xanthobacteraceae bacterium
CGGGTGCCGGCGCCGGCGCGGGAGACTTGGCGGAAACTGCCGGTGCGGCGGGCATGGCACGCGCGGCGTCGAACTCGCCGTAGAGCGTCTTGAGCATGCGGGCGGTTTCCTTGCCGCCGGGCACGCATAGATTGAGCCGCTCTTCGCTCTTGGTGAAAAGAGCGTTTGCATAATCCTTGCAGTCGTAGCCGCACTGGCCGCAATCCTGCTGGCCCATCGCGGCCATCAGGCGTCGGGGCAGCGGACGGCCCTCGGCGAGCTTCATGCGCTCAGGCAGCGCCAGCGTCTGGTCGTGCCAGGGCGCGCCGTCGTCCGCATCGTGCGCGGCTTGGCCGGCCGGCGCACCGGACATCAGCGCGGCGGACTGGTCCAGCGACAGCGGCGTGATCGCGCCGTTCTCCAGCGAAACGAGGCCGGCGAAAAAACCGTTGAGCCAGGTGCGCTGCTCCGGCGAAAACGGCGCGCTCTCGGGAATGAGATCCGGGACCGGCGGACGCGGCGCCATGCTCATGCCAGCGGCTCCTGCGCCATCATCGTCTTGAGCGCTGCGATGTCGTGGCGGCGGGTGAAGGCGAGGAAGCTCTCACCCGAAGCCCGGTGCGCGAGATACCCCTTCAGCATGTGCTCGACGGCCGCCGGCGCGTGCTCCGCCTTGACGTCGCGATAAAGCTCGCGGCCGAGCGCGGCGTCCGGCCCGAAGCCGCCGCCGACCAGGATGTGATAGCCCTCGACGGTATCGCCGTCGCCGGAGGTCTCGACCTTGCAGGCCAGGAGCCCGATGTCGCCGATATAGTGCTGCGCGCAGGAATGGTGGCAGCCGGTGAGATGGATATTCACCGGTCCGTCGAGCTGCACGCGGGCCTCGCACCAGCGCGCGATCTCCTCGGCGTGGCGCTTGGTGTCGGAGGCGGAAAAGCGGCAGCCCACATTGCCGGTGCAGGCGACGAGGCCGGCGCGGATCGAGGACGCACTGGCCGACAGCCCAAGCGCTTTGATGCCGCTGATCGCGCCTTTCAGCTTGTCGGTCGGCACGCCGGAGAGCAACAGGTTCTGCCAGACCGTCAGGCGGATGTCGCCGTCGCCGAGTGCGCGCGCGATCCCGGCCAGGCCGCGCATTTGCGCGGCGGTGAGCTTGCCGACCGGCAACACGACGCCGATCCAGTTCAATCCCTCCTGCTTCTGCGCATGCACGCCGATATGGCCGGCGCGGTCGAACGGCGGCCGCGGCGCGATCGCTTCGCCCGGAATGCGCTCGAACTTGCGGCCGAGCTTTTCCTCGGTAAGCTCAAGCACCTTCTCCATTCCCAAAGCGTCGATGACGTATTTCAGCCGCGCCTTGTTGCGGTTGGTGCGGTCGCCATGATCGGTGAACACGCGCACCACCGCGTCCGCCACCGCGGTCGCCTCGCTTGGCCTCACCACCACGCCGGTTTCGCGGGCAAAATCCTTGTGACCGGTGATGCCGCCGAGCAGCAGGCGAAACCACACGCCGGGCTCGATGCCGAATCCGTCCTTCACCGCGACGGCCTGGAAGCCGATATCGTTGGTGTCTTCCAGCACCGGGATGATGCCGCCGCCATCGAAGGCGACGTTGAACTTGCGCGGCAGGCCATAGAGTGCGCGCTCATTGAGGATGTGGAAGTGCCACTCGCGCGCATAGGGGCGCGTGTCGATCAGCTCCTGCGGATCGATGCCTGCCGTCGGCGTGCCGGTGACGTTGCGGATATTGTCGGCGCCGGCGCCGCGCGAGCACAGGCCGAGATCCTGGATGGCCTCGACCAGGTCGACCGCATTCTTCGGCGCGATATCGCGGATCTGCAGGTTGGCGCGGGTGGTGACATGGGAATAGCCGCCGCCATAGCTTTCGGCGAGATCGGCAAGGCCGGTGAGTTGCCAGTGCTTGAGAATGCCGTTCGGAATCCGCAGCCGGCACATGTAGGAGTTCTGCGCCGGCGCGACATAGAACAGGCCATAGTACTTCCAGCGGAACGTATCGGCCGGCTTGGGAAATTCATTGTTGGCCGCCTGCTCTTTCAGGCGCGCATAGGCGTCGAACGGGTGCTGATCGCGCTTGAATTTCTCCTGCTCGGAGAGCTTCTGGCCGGCTTTGACGGCGCGGTCCTGCGCCTGCAGATGCGCGGCGTCGGGGCCGCTCGGCTCCGGCGCGCCCTGCCCGGCGTCACCACGCGCGGCGCGCGCGATCTGCAGGCCGGAGGTGAAGCCTTCGAGATAGCGCTTCTGCTCGGAAGTGAAATCGCCGGACATCGCAACTCCTTCACGCCGCCTCGACGAAGCTGTGGCGCTCGTAGAGGAATTCGAGCACGCGCTGGCGGCATTTCAGGTAGGTCTGGTTCGCCGCCAGTTCGAGCCGCCGGCGCGGCCGCGCCAGCGGCACGTCCAGCACCTCCCCGATGCGTGCCGCGGGACCGTTGGTCATCATCACAATTCGGTCCGACAGCAGCACCGCCTCGTCGACATCGTGGGTGATCATCAGCACCGTGTTGGCGAGTTTTTGGTGGATCGCCATCACCGAGTCCTGCAGGTGCGCGCGGGTGAGCGCGTCGAGCGCGCCGAACGGCTCGTCCAGCAGCAGCACCTTCGGTTCCATCGCCAGCGCGCGGGCGAGGCCGACGCGCTGTTTCATGCCGCCGGAGATCTCCGCCGGGCGCTTGTCCTTGGCATGCGACATCTGCACGAGATCGAGGTTGTGCATCGTCCAGGCGTGGCGCTCGGCGCGGGATTTCACGCCGGAAAAGACCTTGTCCACCGCCAGTCGCACATTGTCGTAGACGGTGAGCCACGGCAGCAGCGAATGGTTCTGGAACACCACGGCGCGATCCGGTCCCGGCGCGTTGACCTCGCGGTTCTCCAGCAGCACGGCGCCGCGCGTCACCGGGATCAAGCCGGCGACGATATTGAGCAGCGTGGTCTTGCCGCAGCCGGAATGGCCGATGATCGAGACGACTTCGCGCTGCTCGACGCCGAGGGTGATGTCCTTGAGGACGTCCGTCTCGCGCGCGCCGCGGTTGAAGGTTTTGTCGACGTGATCGATCTTGAGATAGG
Source organism: Xanthobacteraceae bacterium (assembly GCA_046714775.1). Lineage (GTDB taxonomy): Bacteria > Pseudomonadota > Alphaproteobacteria > Rhizobiales > Xanthobacteraceae > VAZQ01. The sequence goes on from JBKKAF010000154.1 coordinate 3,064, forward strand.
AGGTCATTGTCGTCGTTCCTTCAATTTGCAGACGTGCCGCGCGTCACGACCGACGCGATGCTGGCAACCACCCTGTCCAGGACGAAGCCAACCAGCCCGATATAGACGAGCGCGACAACGATGTCGGGAAGGCGAGAAGAATTCCATGCATCCCAGATAAAGAACCCAATGCCGACGCCGCCGGTCAGCATTTCCGCGGCGACGATCGCGAGCCATGACAATCCAATCCCGATGCGTAGTCCCGAGAAGATGTAGGGCGCTGCCGCCGGGATCATGATCTTCCAGAAAAATTCGAGGTGGTTGAGCCGCAGCACCGCGGCCACGTTCCGATAGTCCTGCGGAATGTTGCGGATCCCGATCGCGGTATTGATGATGATCGGCCAGACTGACGTGATGAAGATCACGAAGATCGCCGACGGTTGACTGTCGCGGAAGGCGGCGAGCGAGATCGGGAGCCAGGCGAGCGGAGAGATTGTCCGCAGCACCTGGAAGATCGGATCGAGCCCGCGCATCGCCCACACCGACTGGCCGATGATGGCGCCAATCAGGATGCCGATGACGCCGGCTACCCCGTAGCCGATGGCGACGCGTTGCAACGAGACGAGCACGCGCCAGCCAAGCCCGATGTCCTGCGGGCCGGCAACAAAGAACGGATCGACAATAAGATCGTAGGCCTCGGTCCATATCTTCGAGGGCGATGGCAGCGTCGCGCCCGGCTTCATGCAGAGAATCTGCCAGACGGTGAGAATGAGACCGAGCATGACCAGCGGCGGGACAACCCGCGCGGCAACAGCCCCAAGCGTCGGCAGCAGCTTTGCTTTGACGAATCCGGGCTTGGCCACCTTGAGCGAAAGCACCTCCGCAGTCGCGGTCGGCAGCGTCATGCTTGGCTCGGTTTTGAGGACTGGCATGTTCACCCGGTTTCCCCGTCGATGGAAGGAAGAGTCCCGCTGCACGTCAGCAGCGTCGCGGCGCTCACACTTCAATGCGCTTGATGGTGAGACTCTTGAGGTAGGCAAGTGGATCGTCCGGATCGAACACTTTGCCGTCGAAGAACGTCTCCCTGCCGCGGGAGTTCGAGGCCGGGATATCGGTGGCGGGAACTCCAAGCGCCTTGGCCGCATCGCGCCACAAATCGACCCGACTCACTTTCGCGACCAGCGCTTTGACGTCGGTCGTCGGCTCGAGCTTGCCCCAGCGGATGTTCTCGTAGAGCATGTAGGCGTCATGGCTTGGCCAGGCGAAGGACGCGTGGTTGCGCCAGAATTTCATGATCTGTGTGGTGTTCGTCGCCGTCTTGCCGTGCCCGAAATCGAATTCTCCGCGCAAGCGCCCGACAATGTCGGCGACAGGGCAGTTGAACCACTGCCGCCTCGACGTGATCTCGGCGAGCTCCTGCTTGTTCTCCATGCGGTCGCACCACTGTTGCGCCTCGAACAGCGCCATCAGAAGGGCGCGCGTGGCATTGGGGTGCTTCTCGACCCAGTCGGCACGCATCGCGAATGACTTGTCCGGGTGCAGGGGCCATATTTCGTCGCAGGTGAGCGCGGTATAGCCTATACCCTGATTGACCAGCTGACCGTGCCACGGCTCGGCGACGCAGAAGACATCCATGTTGCCGACCTTCATGTTTGCCACCATCTGCGGCGGCGGAACCGGGATCAGCCTCATGTCGCTGTCGGGATCGATGCCGCCGGCGGCGAGCCAGTAGCGGATCCAGAGGTCGTGCGTGCCACCAGGGAACGTGTGTGCGCCGGTGAAATCCTTGCCCTTGGCCTTCTTGGCGGCGATCGCTGCCCTGAGCGGCGAGGCGTCGAGGCCGATACGCGGCTCCTTGAATTCGTTCGATACCGATATCGACTGCCCGTCGATATGCGTGCGCGCAAGCATCGCCATCGGCACCGAAACATTGTTCTGCGTGATTTTTCCGGCCGTCATCAAGTAGGGCATCGTGCTGAGGACGTGCGCTCCATCGATGCCGTTATTGTTGCCGCCGAGCACAATATTGTCGCGGGTCGCGGGCCATGACGCCTGCTTGAGAACTTCAGTCGCCGGCATCCCGTGCTTGGCGAAGAAGCCTTTCTCCTTGGCGATGACTAGCGCGCAGGCATCCGTGAGCGCGATGAAGCCGAGATTGGCCTTGGTCACTTCGGGGCCGGCGGCTTGCGCGATGTGCACGCCGCCCGGGAATGCCAGGCGAACCGAATCCATCAGCGCCGCCACCGACAGGCTGGCGCCCGCGTGCTTGAGGAAATTGCGTCGAGAGGTTTTCTCCGAAGGAGGAAAGGCGGACGTCGTCATAAGAGCTCCTGCTGCCTGCCGCGACGGATCGCAGCCGCGTTGAGCTCTTTCCTTTCAAGCCGTGTGCCAAACCGGCGGCGAAAGGATTAAACGAGTGATCTCAAATGCTTATACGAAGCGTGGGCTTTCTGGAGGGAGCCGTTGAGACGCCGTTCTGCGCGTTCTGAGCGCAGCCAGCCTGCAAAGTGTGCAGCGCACAAAAAATAGTCCGATGACTCAATTTTGAGCAGGGGCCGCGGCTTCTCGATCCCACACTATGAATGTACGCTACTCATTGTCCTAGCCTTGAGCGGATCATCATTGTCATCAGCCTTGAGCGCACAGACGATCACCAGCGCATCAAGCGCAACGGCACCGCCCTGGCCGGGCCTGGCAACGAAGGGATTGATGTCGATCGCCTCGATGACATCGCCGAGGTCGCGGACGAGCTGACCGAGCGCCACCAGCGCCGTCTCCACCGCGTTGCGATCGAAACCACTCTGGCCGCGAAAGCCGTTCATCAGCTGTGCCGCTTTGGTGCGATCGATCAGCGCGGCAGCCTTGCGGGCGTCGAGCGCGGGATCAGCAAAGGCGATATCCTTGTAGAGCTCCAGCGCAATGCCACCCTGGCCGAACATCACGACCGGGCCGGCCTCCGGATCATTGGAGACGCCGAGCGCGAGCTCCAAGCCGCCCTTGACCATTTCCGCCACCAGCACGCCATCGAGCGCCACGCCGGGCGCGTTCTTGGCGACATTCGCCAGGATAGTCTCGTAGCCGCGCCGCACGGCTTCCTCAGAATCGAGCCCGACCAGCACGGCGCCGGCCTCGGTCTTGTGCGGCAGGTTGGGCGACACGGCCTTCAGCACCACCGGAAGGCCGATCTCCTTCGCTGCCGCGACCGCGGCGGCCGCGCTGTTCACCACCGTCTCCTTGGACACCGGAATGCCATAGGCCGCCAGCAGCGCTTTCGAGTCCGGCTCGCTGAGGGTGAGCGGTTTCTTCGCATTCGCCGCCAGTGCCCGAATCCGTTCGCCGGCGGCACGCGCTGCCGCGGGCAAAGCCACACGCGCCGTCGCAGCCGGCGCCATGTTGGCGACGTAGTCGACGACCGATTTGACCGCGCGCAGTGCTTTTCTCGGCTCTTGCAGGAACGGCAGGTGGGTCAGTTCCGACCGCAACGCGCGCGCGGGATCGGTCAGGCCATAAGAGATCATCGAGACATAGGCGAGCGGCTTGCCGGCCTTGGCGGCCAGGCCGTCGATCTCGCGCAACGCGCTTTCCCGCGCCGGTGCATTCACACGGGGAATTTCGCCCTGCACTAAAAGCGCGTCGATGCCTGGATCGGAAAGCAAAAGATCGAGACACCGCAGATAGGTCTGATGGCTGGCGATGGCGGCATAGCCGCTGTCGAGCGGATTGCCGACGATGCTGCCGGGCCCCAACAGTTCCGACAATTTTGCCCGCGTGTCGTCTGCCAAGGGCGGAAATTTCAAACCGTGATGCGCGGCGGCATCGAGCAGCAAGCCGCGCAGGCCGCCCGAAATCGTCAGCGCGCCGAGGTTTCCGCCCGCCGGCAGCTTGGCGTGCAGCAGCAGTTCCACCACCTCGACCACCTCGTCGAGCGTGTCCACCCGGATGCCGCCAGCCGCACTGATGATGGCATCGAAAGCCGCCATCGAGCCGGCGAGCGCGCCGGTATGGGCAAGAGCGGCGGCCTGTCCTTCGGTCGAAGCGCCGAGCTTCGCCATCACCACCGGCTTGCCGGCGGCCTTGGCCTCGCGGCAGGCGGACAGGAAATTGTCGCGGTCGCGCACCCCCTCGAGATAAAGGACGATAACCTTGGTGTCGGGCTCGCGCACGAAATAGCGGACATAATCGCCGGCGGTCAGTCCGGCCTCGTTGCCGGTGGTGATCAAGTGACCGGCGGTGACGCCGCGCTCTTCCAGCGTGCGCTTAATCGCCATGGCGAGACCGCCGGACTGCCCCACGATGGCGACCGGTCCGCGGGCGAAATGCTGCGGACGCTCATCCGCCAGGCTGAAGAACGAATTGGGCGCGGCGGCATTGCCCATGCAATTGGGACCGGAAACCGCGAGCCCGCTCTCCGCGATCACCTGGCGCAACTCGGCGGCCAGCGCCCTGCCCGCCTGATGACCGCCTTCGTCAAACCCCGACGTCATCACCGTCGCGCTGCGTGCGCCGGCGGCGGCGCCGTCACGCAGCAGCGCGGGCACCGCCTTCGCCGGCACCAGTGCCACCAGCTGGTCGGGCGGTTCCGGCAGATCCGCAAAACTGCGGTAGCACTTCTCGCCCCAGACCTCGTCGCGGCCGGGATTGAGCGGATAGACGCGACCTTTGAAGCCATGTTGCTTGAGCAACCGATGCACGATCGGGCTCCAATTGCCCGCCTTGTCGGTGGCTCCGAGGATAACAACGTTGCGAGGATTGAGCAGCGCGGCGACCTTTTGCACATTCTGCTCGGCGTGATCGCCCGGCCGTATGTCGGCCTTGTTTGTCTTCAAGGGATTCTCTCCTTCGGCGGTTACCGCGTTGCTCAGTAGATGGTCCCGCCTGCGCGGCGGGAGAAAAAATAGAAGATGCTGGCGAGCACGGTCATCACCAGGCTCCATAACAGGCCCATGGCCGCGAGTTCGGTGCCCTGCCCGTTGCTCCAGAGATCGAACATCACGACGGCGATGGTTTGCGAGTCCGGTCCCGCCAGCAGGATCGGCAATGACAGCACGCGCGCGCCGAGCAGGAAGATAAACAGCCAGCCCGAGACGATCGCCGGCGCCAGCAGCGGCAGGATGATGCGGCGCAGCGTCGTCAGCGAACCCGCGCCAGCGACCGCGGCAGCTTCCTCCAGTTCGCGGTGGATCTGCAGCATGCCGGCATAGCTGTAGCGCATGCCGTAAGGCAGGTAGCGGATCACATAGGCGATCAGGATGATCCAGATGGTGCCGTAGATCGGAATCGGGATCGTTAGCCAGATTTGCATCACCGCGGTGCCCAGCACGATGCCGGGAAAAATCAGCGGCATGGTCGCGAGCTGGTCTAGAATCCAGGCGCCAGGGGCGCGCCGCACCGCGAGCCAGCCGATGAACAGCGTCAGCACCATCACCACGGTCGCCGCGGCGGCGGCGACGAACAGCGTGTTCCAGACCAGATCGACATAGTGGCCGGCACGCAGCACATTGGCGTAGTTGTCGAGCGTCAATAGACCGAGGCCGCGGCGGCTGAAGCTTTGGAAGAACGGCAACAGCGAAGCCCACAGCAGCACCGCCAGCGGCAGCACCAGCACGAACAGAAAGTTGAGGACGATGAAGCCGCCGGCGATCCAGCGGCCGGCGCCGAGATCGAGGGCGCGGGCGCGGAATGCCTTGCCGGTGACCGTGTGATAGCGCTCCGCCCGCTTCGAAATGCGGCCGTAGAAGGCCAGCAGGATCGCGACCGCGAATAAAAGGACGACCGAGAAGGCGCTGGCCCGGCCGGTGTCCGGCGGGATGGACGAGCGGAGTGCGAGATAGATGTCGGTAGTCAGGACATTGACGCGTCCGGGAACGCCGACCATGGCCGGCACCTCGAAGCCCTCGAGCGCCCGGATGAACACCAGCAGCGATAGCGCCAACACAGCCGGCAGCGCGAGCTTGATGGTGATGCGCCAGATCGTGTCCCAGACGCTGGCGCCGCTCATGCGGGCGGCTTCCTCGAATTCCGGATTCGAGGTGCGAAAAGTCGCCGACATCAGGAGGAAAACCAGCGGCGACCAGAGGAAGCCTTCGATCAGGATCATGCCCCACAGGGAATAGATGTCGAACAACGCCTCATTGCTGCCGCTCAGCCAGCGATAGAGATCGTTAAACGGACCGATCTTGCTGAACAGAAACAGCCAGGCGGTAACGTAAAGGATGTACGGCGTCCCGAGCGATATTATGGTGCTGAGATAGGCCAGGAGCTTGAACGGTGCATTGGTGCGCTCGACCGTCCAGGCCAGCGTTCCGCCCAGCAGCAAAGCCAGCACGGCGCTTCCGGCCGCGAAGGCGGCTGAGTTGAGCGCGCTTTCTGCCAGCCGGCGGCTGGTGGCCAGTTGCCTGAAATATTCAAAAGTGAAATCGCCGGGAGCGCCGGTCACCGTGACGGTGTGTAGGGAACCGCGGATCAGATAGAAGATCGGCGGCAGCACAAGCAGCGCCAACACGACGCCGAGCGCGATGGTGATCAACGCCGGCTGGCTCGGACGCCACCACGACCCGCTAGTCATCGTCAGTCACGGCCTCTGCCCCAAGCGCGAGCCCCGTCACGCCGACACTCGGCTCGAATGCGTCTGCATTACACCGTTAACGGAACAGCTTGTCGAATATCCCCTTTAATTCGTCGTACTTATCGACCTGATCCTGCTGCGTGAAGACCGTGGCCTGGAACGTGTCCTTCCCCGGCTTGAGGCTCTTGTCGAACGCATCCATGTTTGGAAAAGCAGGGATATACTCGTTGCTCTGGAATAGCTTCTGGCCTTCCTCCGAGAGGATGAAGTCGAACAGCAGCTTGCCGGCATTCGGATGCGGTGCATTGGCCATCAGGGACGTGGTCGAGTAGACGTTCATCACCGGCGACATGGGGATCCATTCGATCGGCGCGCCCTTCTTGGCGCTGATCAGCGCGTGGTAGTGGAAAATCTGCAAGGCGACGGCGTACTCGCCGGAAATGGTGCGGTCGAGCACCGCGCGCGAGCTGCCCTCGGCGGCGGCGACGCCTTGCTTCGAGAGCCGCTCCAGGTAGGCCATGCCTTTTTCCTGGCCCATATGCCGCAGCACATTGGCGATGAAGCCGAGGGCGCCGGATGACCCGTCACCGATGTTCCAGGTCATCTTGCCCTTGAGCTTCGGCGCGAGCAGGTCCTCAAATGTCTTGGGATGTTCGCCCTTCTTGATCAGGTTGGTGTTGTAGGCAGGCGTCAGGAAATAAAGATTGGGAGCCACCCAGCGATTGTTCGCGTCCTTGTATTCAGCCGGATAGACCTTGGCGATGTCGGGCACCCATTGGGCGATCAGCCCGACCCGCTCCAGCGCCAGCTCTGCCGAGGTGCCGTCGACCACGTCGGCGACCGGCCGGTTGGCGCGATGCTCATTGAGCAGCCTGGTCACCAGCCCGACATTGTCGGAGCGGACGTGGCGAACCCGAATACCGGGATACTTTTTCTCGAAGGCGTCGGTGATCGGGCGGACGATCTGGTTGACGATGAGCGTGGTATACCAG
>JBKKAF010000155.1:0-8444 GCA_046714775.1 Xanthobacteraceae bacterium
CAGCGAGCGTCTCGCCAGCCACCGCGCTTAACCCGATTGCGTCGTCGAGTTCGCGGTACGCCAACAATCCCGCATCGGACGTGACCACGGACCCGCGAAATTGCAGCATCAGCCGGCGGTCGAAATCAAGCCTGAGAACCCCGTCTTTTGATTCACCCGCTGGGTGCGCCATGACCGCCTCGCTCAATCCAGATAAGGTACTGATGCCTATATCTGAATCGGCGTGAGCGTTGCGGAAATCCGTCATCCGGTGAATGCGGGTTAAAGACGGATCCCAGCGGCGAGCGTGCCGGATAATTTCTGGGAGAAGTTCATCTCGCTCGAACTGCACCACCCCTCCCTCCCGCCCGTCAAACCCGCTACCCTCCTGCGCCGGACGGCTCCGGCGCGGGGGACGCCTATGCCGGCGCAAGACGTCGCGCTCTATTATGACGAGCTGCATCGCTGGACCGAGCGCGACCGCGATTTCCGCGTGTTCTCTGGATTCGAGAACGACACCATCCACCGTTTCCTGACCGATCCTGAGACGGGCACGTTCTCACCTGACACCATTTACCGTTTCATCGACCCGCACATCGCGCCGCCCGCGGAGGCCGCGTTGCGCGGGCTCGATGCCGGCTGCGGCTATGGCGGCAGCTGCTTCCGCTGCCTGCGGGTGCACGGCGGGCAGTGGACCGGCGTCACCATATCCGAGGAGCAGTGGGCGTTCGCCACCGGCATCGCGCAGGCGCGCGGGCTCACCGAGGCAGTGACGTTTCACCTGCAGTCCTACGACGCGCCGCTGCCGGGGCGCTACAGCGTGGCGATCGCGATCGAGAGCCTGATCCACAGCGCCGATCCCGCGCGCAGCGTGGCGAATATCGTGACGGCGCTGGAGCCGGGCGGGCGGCTGATCATGGTCGACGACATGCCGGTGGATGACCTGAGCGATGCGGACGCATCCTATCTCGCGGAGTTCAAGCGCGCCTGGCGCTGCCCGGTGGCGCCCAGCATGGACGGGTGGATCGCGACGGCGCGGGCGGCCGGACTGCGCTTGATCGCGCGCGAGGATCTCTCAGCCCTGATGCGACCGCGCGCGGAGGCCGATCTCGATGCCGCCTTTGCCGATCTCACGGCGCGGCGCGACGACAAGGCCGCAGCCGGCTTTGCGCGCCTGAGTGAAGCGGAGATCGGCGGGCTGCATCTCGAACGCCTGCACCGCCGCGGCGCCATCCGCTATGGCATGCTGGTGTTTGAGAACGGATGATGCCGGGATTCTTCACCTCCCCATTGGGGAGAGGGAGAAGAGCAGTCATTCGCGTCGGGCGGTGATTTCGATCTCCACCCGCTTGCCGGGACGCGAGAAGCCTTCGACGAATTCGATCTCGGTGTTGCCGAGCGGCAGCGGCGCGGTTTGGCCGACGCCCCCGAGCAGTGCGTCCGGGTCCTCGTCCTTGTGCAAAAAGAACGACACCCTGACCACATTCGGCCAGTCGCAGCCGCATTCACGCAGCAGGGCCTGCGCGCGCGGCAGGATATCCTCATATTGCTCGCGCAGGCTGGGCAGCTCCGCCGTCATGCCGGCGAGAAACACCATCGGCCCCCAGGTTAGATGCCGGATGAAGGCCTGCGGCGGATCATGCTCCGTTACCTTGCGGGTAACAGTGCCGGCCGGCTGGGCCATGGCGAACAGGTCGATCCCGACATCGGCATCAGAAGAAAAGTATTCGGGCGAGATATAGCTCGAACCGCTGGCGCGGCTTTGTCCGGTGAGCGCCGCCGAGCGTGCATTGCTGGCGGCAGTGCGGGCCTCGCTGCTGCGGCCGAACATGCGGGTGCGCACCACATTTTTCTCGAGGGCGAGCCCCAGCCTCGCCAGTTCCGTCGCGGCATGCGCGAACAGGTCCTGCGACTGCCGCTCCAGTGGCAGCCCCGGCTCGCCTTCCAGGCCGAGAAAAGCAAAGCGCTGGCCCTGCCAGTCGAACAACCGCTTGCGCATTCCTGCCCCCCGCGCGAAACCTTGCCATCGTTCGATATCCTAGTCCGAACTTCCCCGAACGCGCGACCGCAACGCACGGAGACTACTGATGACAATGACGCGCCGAGGCCTGCTCAACGCCATGGCCCAGATCGGCGGGGCCGGAGCGGCCTATGAGACCCTGGCGCTGTTCGACTTTTTGCAGGCGCCGCCGGCGCTGGCGGCCGGGCTTTCGCTGCCGAAGGAATCCGGCACCGGCAAGGCCGTGGCGATCCTCGGCGCCGGCGTGGCCGGGCTGTGCGCCGCCTATGAGCTCGACCGCGCCGGCTACGATTGCGTGATCCTGGAAGCCGACCGCCGCATCGGCGGCCGCAGCCTGACACTGCGCCGCGGCGACGTTTTGAAAGAGATGCACACGCCGGCGCAGGAGTGCCAGTTCGACGAGGGCCTGTGGCTCAATGTCGGGCCCGGGCGCATTCCGCACCACCATGTGCATGTCATCGATTATTGCCGGCAGTTCGGCGTGGCGCTGCAGCCTTACATCTTCACCAGCCGCGCCAACCGCGTGCACACCGGCCATGTCGGCAACGGCCGCACCTGGCAGATGCGCCAAGCGGTGCACGACCTGCAAGGCCATGTCGCGGAATTACTCAGCAAATGCGTCAGCACGCCCGGCATCGACCTGCCGCTGAGCAAGATCGACCTGGAAAAATTCCAGGACATGCTGGTGAATTTCGGCGGACTGACCAAGACCATCACCGGCGGCCGCACCACCTATTCCTACAAGAACCAGGCGGGCCGCGCCGGCTACGAAGTCTCCCACGGGGTCGGCAACCGCCCGGCCAAGCCGATCAGCCCGCTCGCGCTCGACGAAATCCTGAAATCCAATCTGTGGAACGACTACGTTTTCCGCGACACCGAAATGCAGTGGCAGGCGTCGCTGCTCGAGCCGGTCGGCGGCATGGACAATTTCGTGCGTGCCTTTGCCCGCCAATCGCTGGCGCGGCAAACCGGACGGATCGAAGGCCTGGTGCGTTTCGGCGCCCGCGTGACCGGTATCGAGCTCGCGGGCGACAAGGTGACCGTGGCCTATCAGGAACGCGGCAATGCGCGCACGCTCACCGCCGACTACTGCATCTCGACCATTCCGATGCCGATCTTCAAGGAGCTGAAGACCAATCTGCCGCCCGCCTTCATGGCGGCGGCGCGGGCGCTGCCGGTCGAAGCCTCAGGCAAGGTCGGCTGGCAGGCGGAACGATTCTGGGAAACGCGCGACCAGATCTATGGCGGCATTTCCTGGACCACCGACGCCATCACCCAGGTTTGGTATCCGTCGAGCGGATTCTTGAGCCGCAAGGGCACGCTGACCGGCGCCTATATGTACGGAAAGGTGGCGGAAAAATTCAACGCCATGTCGGTGACGGAACGCCTCGACACCGCCAGACAGCAGGGCGAGCGGCTGCATCCGGATTATTCGAAATATGTCGAGCACGGCATCGCCATCGGCTGGAACAACATGGAGCACGCGCGCTTCGCCTGGGCCGACGAGACCGATCCGATCTTCGGCGCCAATGCCGAAATCCTGGCGACGCCGCAGGGACGCTTCCACACCGCCGGGGACCAGATCACCTTCTGGAGCGGCTGGCAGGAGGGCGCTATCATCAGCGCCTGGGAAGCGGTGAAATCGATCGACCGACAGACCCATCCGGCGGCGCGGCGCGGATAGCAGGCATTCGAAGCGGGGGCTGCAATGGGTCTTGCGTCATTGACGTTCAAGTCGATCAGCGCGCGGCCGGTGCTGCTCAAGCTGGAGCGCCCAATCGTGGCGCGCATCGCCACCATCACCGACTGGCCGCTCATCCTGATCGACCTTCATACCGAGGAAGGCATCGTCGGACGCAGCTACTTGGAGCCCTATACGACCAAGGCGATGAAATATCTGATCCCGGCACTGCACGATTTCGGTGAAGTGCTCAGGGGCCAGCAGGTCACGCCGATCCGATTGTACGAGCTTGCCCGCAAGTCGCTGCACTTCGTGGGCTATCAGGGCCTGTCCCTGATCGCCGTCTCCGGGCTGGACATGGCCGCCTGGGATGCGCTGGCCAAGGCGGCCAACATGCCGCTTTGCGTTCTGCTGGGCGGCTCAGTCGGACCGGTCGTGGCCTACAACAGCAACGGTCTATGGCTGAAGGAGCCAGCCGCGGTGGCGGCAGAGGCTGTTGAATTGCGCGATAAGGGCCGCTTCACCGGACTCAAGCTGCGGCTCGGCCGCACCCAGATGCGCGACGATCTCGCAACCATCGATGCCGTTCGCAAAGCCGTCGGCGACGACATGCATCTGATGGTCGACTTCAACCAAGGCCTGCACCTTGGCGAAGCCTTGCCGCGGTGTCACGCGATCGACGATCTCGGTCTCGACTGGATTGAGGAGCCGCTGGTCTACGACAACTACGATGGCCACGCCCAGCTTGCCGCCGAATTGCAGACACCGATTCAGATCGGCGAGAATTTTTACGGACCGCGCGACCTGCAGCGGGCGCTGCAATGCAAGGCCTGCGATTTAGTGATGCCGGATTTCATGCGCATCGGCGGCGTCACCGGCTGGCTGCGCGCGGCGGCGATTGCAGGAGCGGCGGGCGTGCCGGTGTCCACGCATCTTTATCCGGAGGTCGCCGCCCATGTGATGCGGGTGACGGAAACCGCGCATTGGCTGGAATGGCAGGATTGGGCCGATCCCATCTTGCAAAAACCTTACGAGATCAAGGACGGCTTGCTGCATATACCGAATGTTCCGGGCGTTGGCCTGGATTGGAACGAAGACGCGGTGGCGGCACATCGAGTCGATTTCTAAACGACGAGCTGCCATGGATCCGATTTCCGGCGTCGCTACTTCGATCACCGCCTTCATCGGCCGAACGCTCGCGGGACCGTTCGACCAGCCGACCAGCATCAACAGCGTTGCCGAATTCGAACGGAAGCTCGGCGGTCTCAATGCGGATTTTCCGCTCGGCTATGCGGTGCGCGATTTTTTTAACAACGGCGGCCAAGACGCCTTGGTGGTGCGCCGCGACCGCGCGGCGCTCGCCAGTACGGACGACGTCCTGGGCTCGCGCGCGGAGGGCACCGGTCTCTATGCGCTATCCGACTCGCCGTTCAATCTGCTCTGCGTTCCGCCCGACACGCGTCATGGCGACACGCCGAACGAGGTCTACCGGGCGGCGCTGGATTTCTGCGTCGAGCAACGCGCGATGGTGATCGTGGACGCGCCCGCCGGCTGGACCGGCGCCGACGACATCACCGCCAACGGCAACCAGAAGCTCAATGAGCTTGGGCTCACCGGAACTGCCGCGCGCAACGCTGCTCTGTATTTTCCGCGCGTGATCGCCGTGGACCCGCTGCTGGGATCGCAGACCGACACCTTCGTGCCCTGCGGCATGGTCGCCGGGGTCATGGCGCGCACCGACGCCACGCGCGGCGTCTGGAAGGCGCCCTCCGGGCTGGAAGCAAGCCTGAACGGCGCGGTCGCGCCGGCGATCGATCTCAATGACGACCAGAACGGCGCGCTCAATGTCCTGGGCGTCAACTGTTTGCGCACGTTTGCGGGCGTCGGTCCGGTGATCTGGGGCGCGCGCACCTTTCGCGGCGGGGATGAGGCGAACGACGAGTGGAAATACGTCAATGTGCGCCGGCTCGCATTGTTCATCGAAGAGAGCATCGATAAGGGGTTGTCGTGGGCGGTGTTCGAGCCGATCGAGGAACCCTTGTTTGCCAAAATCCGGCTCGCCGTCGGCAATTTCATGCAAGGCCTCTGGCGACAGGGCGTGTTTACCGGCGCGCGGCCGAATGACGGTTATTTCGTCAGGTGCGATGCGAGCACGACAACGCCGGACGACATCGCGAACGGCATGATCAACGTGCTGGTTGGATTCGCACCGATCCGCCCGGCAGAATTCTTGATCATCACCATTTGTCTGCGTGCAAGCCAACCGCCAGACTGAGCAGACTCGCTCTCCCCATGGGGGAGAGGTGAAGAGCGCTACTCCACCTTGCCGATCTTCTTCACCGCCGCGATCAGGCGCGCGCTGTCCGCCTCGACGAACTTGGTGAATTCCGGCTGATCGAGATAGGCCGGCGGACTGCCGGCGGTCTCGAACGTCTTGGTCACTTCCGGACTCTTCAATGCCTCACCCATGGCGGCGCGCAGGCGCGTCATGATCGGCTCCGGCAGGCCGCGCGGCACGAACAGACCGGCCCAGATATAGAACTCGACGTCCTTGTAACCGAGTTCCTGGAAGGTCGGCAGATCGGGGAAGCTCGGCACGCGCTGCGCGCCCCAATTGGCCAGAACGCGCATCTTGCCGGCATCGACCTGCGGCTTCAGCACGCCGGGCGCGGAAGCCAGCGCCTCGATGGTGCCGCTGAGCATCGCCGTCACGGCCGGTCCGGCGCCGCGGAATGGCACATGCAGCAATTTGATGCCGGCGGAATTGGCGAACATTTCCATCGCCACATGCAGGGTGCCGTAGGGACCGGAGGAGCCGTAAGGGATCTGGCCCGGACGCGCCTTGGCGTCGTCGACAAAATCCTTCAGCGTCTTCCACGGCGCCGAGGCCGGCACCGCCAAGAGCGTCGGATCGGCGAGGATGCGCGCCACCGGCGTGAACTGCGACACTTCATAGGCGGGGGGGCGTTCGAACAGCCGGTCCGCCTCCGGCAGCACCGCCAGCGACGACAGCGCCGTGAGCATCGTGTAGCCGTCGGGCGCCGCGCGCGCGGCCGCGACAATGCCGACCGAGCCGCCGGCGCCGCCGGCACGGTTCTCGACCACGACCGGACGGCCGAGCAGCTTCTCCAGCGCCAGTGCGGTCGGTCGCGCCGCGAGATCGGCCTGCCCGCCGGGCGGAAACGGCACGATCATGGTGATGTTGCGCGTGGGCCAGGTCTCCTGCGCTTCCGCGCATGCCAGCAGCGCCTGCAGCGCGCCTTGCGATGCCAGCGGCAGCGCCACGGCGCTCTTGAGAATGTCTCGCCTGTTCATGGTTGTCCTCCTTGAACGTTAGCGGGTGCGCCGCCCGAGGCGCTGGGCCACGATCTTCTCGCCGTTGCCGGCGCCGCGCCGGCCGCTCAACAACTCGCCGGCTTTCGGTGCGCTGGTCTTCAGCCCCAGGCTTTTCAGCAGTTGATGCGCCGTGCAGGTCGCCGCCGACACCACCGGAATGCCGAGCGCGCGCTCGAGCTGCGGGATCGCCGACAGCGACGGCATCTGCACGCAGGCGGACGCCACCAGCACGTCGATCCCCTTGAGGTCGAGGCGCTTGGCGATGCGGAGCAGATTGGCGGGGTCTTGGGCGGCGACTTCGTTGTTGTCGGGAATTTCCAGCGCCACGTAATCCTTGACCGCGATCCCTTCGTTCTCGATGTAATCCACGACGATCTTTGCCAGTGGTTTCATATAGGGACAGATGATCGAAATTCTCTTGGCGCCGAGCGCCTGCAATCCGTCGATCAGCGCGCCCGCGCTGGTCACCACCGGAGTGGGACTGGCATTCTTCACCGTCACCTCATGCAGACGCTTCGCCGAGACGCGGTGATAGCCCGGACCCGCACTCATGATCGCCACCAGACAGGCATAGCCGAGCACGTCGACCCGCGCGTCCGAGAGTTCGATCGCGCAGCGGTCGCTCTCGGCGTCCATGGCCGCCAGCTCCTCCCGGGTCACCTTCTTCATGCGCATGCGGCTGGAATGGAAGGTGAAGCGCTCGCCGGGCAGCAGCCCCTGGCGGGCCCACAGCATCGCCGGGATCTCGGTCTCCATGGTGACGTTGGATGACGGTACGATCTGGCCGACGCGATAGGTCCGACTGGTCATTCTTGCACGTCCCGAGGCTACTCAACCCTAGAGTGGCGTAAACCATCCATCGGTTCAACGGCGGTCTCGCCGGAAGTCTGCGGCGAGAACGCGCTGGGCAAGCGGAGCGATACGAAAGGATGGTGGTGCCGCAAGAGGTAATCGATCTGGCCTTGGCGACCAACTGACGTGCCTGCGTGCGCGAAAGACATCGTCCGACAGACGACTGGGTATCTACGGTTTTCTCGCCGAGATAGTGTCCCTCGGTAAACTCACCAGGCGCAAGTCCTTTCAT
The DNA here is from genome assembly GCA_046714775.1 of Xanthobacteraceae bacterium. Taxonomy (GTDB): domain Bacteria; phylum Pseudomonadota; class Alphaproteobacteria; order Rhizobiales; family Xanthobacteraceae; genus VAZQ01. Next base: position 8,101 of record JBKKAF010000155.1, read on the forward strand.
GCTCGCGACAAGCCTGGCGTGGATGAGAGATGGGGGCGGGCTGAAGGACAACGCAGACGCCACGCGGACTATCGAACACGAGCCAGAACACGGGTCGTATGTAGTAGGCCCGAACGCGCCGGGCTCAAGCACGTTGCGCGTGGATGTTGGAAGGCAGGTCAACCATCCTCCGCAGTTGAAGGCGCCAGTTCAGGTTCCAAACTTCGTTTAGGGTGTGGACATCCGCCTTAGAACAAAGTAAGAACATCGCAGGCGGCCGTCAATTGTGCAGCTTTCAAGAATCGCATCATTCTCCGGGGATGGTGACCTTGCACCTCATCCCCGAAGAAATTCGGCAGACCTAC
>JBKKAF010000156.1:0-12961 GCA_046714775.1 Xanthobacteraceae bacterium
CGCGCGCCATCGAGACGGTGCCGCGCTTGTGCGGCTCGCGGTTGAACTCGGCCTTGAGTTTTTGGCCGGAGCCACCGGTGCCGGTGCCCTGCGGGCAGCCGGTCTGCGCCATGAAGCCGTCGATCACCCGGTGAAAGACGACGCCGTCGTAAAAACCCTGGCGCACCAGCTCCTTGATGCGCGCGACATGACCGGGCGCAAGGTCCGGCCGCATGGCGATGGTCACCTTGCCTTTGGTGGTTTCGAGAATCATCGTGTCTTCGGGACTGGCCATTGTGTCTCTCTGTTGTATTTCTCTGCGCTGCACCGTTATTTGTCGATGGTGGCTTTTCGGACGAAATCCAACCTGGAAAACTCCTTGCTCAGATAGGCGTTCCCCTCTGCCTGGATGCGTCCCTGGTCGGGACCCTTGCCGTTCGGCGCGCCCTCGCCATAGCCGTTGTACAGCGCCTCGACGACGTTCATGCCGGAGACCACCTGTCCGAACGGCGAGAAGCCGTCGCGATCGAGGCGGCCATTGTCTCCAAAATTGATGAACACCTGGGTCGTGCGCGTGTTGCGACCGCGCGTGGCGTAGGTAATGAAGCCGCGCTTGTTGCTCTGCTTCACCGCGTCGTCCGGGATGTTCGCGTTGCTCCATTGCGCCGAGATTTTGGGATCGCCGTGGATGCCGAACTGCGCCATGAATCCGTCGACCACGCGGAAGAAGCGGACATTGTCGAAGAATCCGTTCTTCACCAGATTGTAGAAGCGGTCGGCGCCGTTGGGCGCCCAGTCGCGCCGCACCTCGACCACGAACACGCCCTTGCTGGTGTCGAAGCGGGCCTTGTAGCTGGCCGGCGCTTGCTCGGTCAGCGCCGCGGGATTGCCGAGATTGCCGGCCTGGCCGAACGCCGGCGTGGCGAACAGCACGGGCAACAGCAACGCGGCGAGCTTCAGACGTGACGGATGCATGGTCATTGTTCTCCTTGCGCTATGGGGAGTGTCCGGAGACCGCGGACCCGCGCGTCAGGCGCCGGGCTTGCGGGCGAATTTCTCTTTCAGGCGCACTGCCACCTGTGGCGGCACGAACGGCGAGACGTCGCCGCCCATGGTGGCGATCTGCCTGACCAGTGTGGCAGTGATCGGGCGGACCGCGGGCGACGCCGGTACGAAAACCGTTTGCAGTTCGGGCGCCATGGTCTCGTTCATGCCGGCCATTTCCATCTCGTATTCGAAATCGGCGGAGCTGCGCAGGCCGCGGATCAAGAGCGTCGCGCCCTCCCGCCGGGCCGCCGCCACCACCAGATCGGAAAAGGTGGTCCAGCGCAGCTCATAGCCGGCAGCGCGGGCGACCGGCCCGCAGGTCTGTTCCAGCATGTCGAGGCGCTCCTCGACGGTGAACAATGGGGTCTTGCCCGGATGGCTGCCGATCGCCAGCACCAGCCGGTCGGCCAGCCGCGCGGCCTGCCGCACCACATCGAGATGGCCGTTGGTGACGGGATCGAAGGAGCCGGGAAAGAGGGCAATGCGGGGCATGAATCGGGTCTAACCCGCCGGTTCCAAAGCCGCAAGGTCGGCCCGCCCCTCCTCCCCCGGCACTCGCCCGGGCGGGTCCGGACAAATCCGGCCGGGTGCCGTGAACCTTTTGGCCCCCTCGCGCAACCAATGGGCAAGCGGGCGGCATCAGCCCGCAAGCAGGCGCAAACAGGGGCAGCTATCATGTTGATGTTCAGGGGACTTTCAGCGATCGGTGCGGCGGCTCTGGGAGCCGCTGTGATTTTGGCACTGCCTGGCTTCAGCCCCGAGGTCGCGGCGAGTGCGCACGCCCCGGTGGTCAAGAGCGACCGGCTCGACCTGCGCCCGACCGGCAAGGCCTGCAGCCAGCAAGCCTGGCCCTACTACGAGACCGTCTGCCTGCGCGACCGCAGTCAGACCGGCAACCAGGCCCGCACCGTGCGGCAGGTCACCACTGACCGGGTCGCTAGCCGGTAAGCCACGCTCCGGCAGCCGGCAACTCGCTCCGCGGCGAGCGCTTGTGATAGCCTCTGCCGGTCATCGGGAGCGGTGAAATCCGATCATTGAATGTCTGTCGCCAAATCCTGCGCGCTGGCCGCTGGCATATTCCTGTTTGTGCCGTTTGCTGCAAACCCGCTGTCGGCGCAGACGCCGCCGAACGAGCAGGAGTTGAAAATCTATGCCGGCCTGCATGCCGCCGCCGCCAAGGGCGACACAGCCGAGATCGAGAAGCTGATCGCGGACGGCGAGAAGCCGAACATCCAGGATTCCAAAAGCCGCACGCCGCTGCACGTCGCCGCCTTCTTCCGCCGCCATGACGCCGCGCGGGCGCTGCTGCGGCTGGGCGCAAATCCCAACGCCCTCGAAGCCGACCGCTACGACATCGTCACCATCGCCGCGGTCGCCAACGACCTGGAAATGCTGAAGCTGGCGCTCGACGGCGGCGCCAACGCGCGCAACGTCACCAGCCGCTACGACGGCACCGCGCTGATCGCCGCCGCCCATCTCGGCCATGCCGAGGTCGTGCGGGTGCTGATCGCCGCCAAGGCGCCGCTCAACCATGTCAACAATCTCGGCTGGACCGCGTTGATGGAATCGATCGTGCTCGGCAATGGCGGGCGCGACCACACCGAGACGCTGCGGGCGCTGGTGCAGGCCGGCGCCGACGTCAACATTCCCGACCGTCAAAAGGTGACGCCGCTGCAGCACGCGCGCAAACGCGGCTATGTGGAAATGGCGCGGATTCTGGAGGCTGCCGGCGGTTACTGACCCGGCACGGATGCAATGGGCATGGTCGATCGTTTCCGTCCACGATTTTTCCGGATGGCAATGGTCGTGGCCGTTTGGGCATTTGCCGATATCGGAACAGCATTAGCCTCCCGCGCCGAACGTCCGCGGCTGCCGCTGGCCGCTTGTATTTTCGACTCCGAGGCTGAACGTCAGCAATGCCTGCGCGCCCAGCACGCATTGCGCGTTGCCCACACCGCCGCCTGGCGCGGCCAGCACCAGGCGCAGAGACATGTCGCGGGCTGCCTGTCCACCGGCTGCCACGGCGCCTTGATCGGGAATCCGATCGTCGGCTGCGCCTGGCGGATTGTCATTCTGGCATCCGGCAGCGCGGAGATCGACCAAAGCGACCGGGACGATTTCGAACAGGACTGCGGCCGGCTGTCAGACACCGGCCGGCTGATCGCGCGTTTGCAAGCGGCAAAAATCTATCAGGCGATCTATCTGCGCCTGATGCCGTATTGATCGCGCTCACTTTAAGCGCTCACTTTAGGCGCTCACTCGCCGTTGGTTTCGGCCTCTTCGCTCAGCCGCTCCACCGACACCACGCGCTCACCCTCGGCGGTGCTGAACACGATCACCCCTTGCGTGGAGCGGCCGGCAATGCGGATGCCGTCGACCGGGCAGCGGATCAACTGGCCGCCATTGGTCACCAGCATGATCTGGTCCTGGTCCTCGACCGGGAATGATGCGACCAAGCGCCCATTCCTGCTCGTGATCGCCATGGCGACGATGCCTTTGCCGCCGCGGCCGGTGGTGCGGTATTCATAAGAGGACGAGCGCTTGCCGAAACCTTTTTCGGAAATCGTCAGCACGAATTGCTCGGCCGCCGACATGTCCACATAACGCTTCTCGCCCAACTCGATGGCGCCCGCGGCCTCCTCGACGTCGACCGGCGTTGTCTCTTCGGCATCGCCGTTGGTGCCGCGCCGCACCGCGCTGGCGCGCTTGAGATAGGCGGCACGCTCCTCGGCGGTGGCGTCGAGGTGATGCAGGATCGAGAGCGAGATCACCTTGTCGCCGTCGCCCAGTGCGATGCCGCGCACGCCCATCGAGGTGCGGCCCTGGAACACGCGCACGTCGCTGACCGGGAAGCGGATACATTGGCCGGCGGCGCTGGTTAGCAGCACGTCGTCGCGCTCGGTGCAGATCTGCACGTCAACGATCGCCTCGCCCTCGTCGAGCTTCATGGCGATGATGCCGGAGCGGCGCACGTCGACGAAATCCGACAGCTTGTTGCGCCGCACCGTGCCCCGGGTGCTGGCGAACATCACATCGAGATCGCCCCAGGTCTGCTCGTCCTCGGGCAGCGGCATGATGGTGGTGATCAGCTCGCCCTGCTCCAGCGGCAGGATGTTGATCAGCGCCTTGCCGCGCGCCTGCGGCGCCGCCTGCGGCAGCCGCCAGACCTTTTCCTTGTAGACCTGGCCGCGCGAGGAGAAGAACAGCACCGGCGTGTGGGTCGAGGCGACGAACAGGCGGGTGACGAAATCCTCGTCGCGCGTCTGCATGCCGGCGCGGCCCTTGCCGCCGCGCTTCTGCGCCCGGTAGGTGGAGAGCGGCACGCGTTTGACGTAGCCGAGATGGGAGACGGTGACGACCATGTCCTCGCGCTGGATCAGGTCCTCATCTTCCATCTCGCCTTCTTGGTCGATGATGACGCTACGCCGCGGGGTGGCGAATTCTTCCTTCACCGCTTTCAACTCGTCCTTGATGATGGTCTGGATGCGCGCGCGCGAGCGCAGGATGTCGAGATAGTCGGCGATCTCGTCGGCCAGCTTGTCGAGCTCGGCCTTGATCTCGTCGCGGCCGAGCGCGGTGAGCCGCTGCAGGCGCAGATCGAGAATGGCCTTGGCCTGCTCCGCCGAAAGCCGCGCGGTGCCTTTGGGGCTGACCTTGTGACGCGGATCGTCGATCAATTCGATCAGCGAGACCGCCGTGGTCGCCGGCCACTCCCGTCCCATCAGCGCTTCGCGCGCCTCGTTGGCGTCCTTCGACGCCCGGATCAGCTTGATCACCTCGTCGATATTGGCGACCGCGATCGCCAAGCCGACCAAAATATGGGCGCGGTCGCGCGCCTTGCCGAGCCGATACTTGGTGCGCCGGGAGACCACCTCTTCGCGGAAGGCGATGAAGGCGCTCAGCAGGTCCTTCAGGTTCATCACCAGCGGACGGCCGCCGTCGAGCGCCACGATGTTGGCGCCAAAGGTCGATTGCAGCGGAGTGAAGCGGTAGAGTTGGTTGAGCACCACGTCGGCCATGGCGTCGCGTTTCAGCTCGACCACCACCCGGTAACCGTCCCGATCGGATTCGTCTCGCAGATCGGCGATACCCTCGATCTTCTTCTCGCGCACCAGCTCGGCGATCTTCTCCACCATCGAGGCCTTGTTCACCTGATAGGGAATCTCGCTGATGACGATGGCCTCGCGCTCCTTGCGAACGGTCTCGATCTCGACCTTGCCGCGCATGACGATAGAGCCGCGGCCGAGATGATAGGCGCCGCGGATGCCCTGGCGGCCGAGGATGATGCCGCCGGTCGGGAAGTCGGGACCGGGCACGATCGCCATCAGGTCGTCGATGCCAAGACCGGGATCGTCGATCAGCGCGACAGCGGCATCGACCACCTCGCCGAGATTGTGCGGCGGAATGTTGGTCGCCATGCCGACCGCGATGCCGCCGGCGCCGTTGACCAGCAGGTTGGGGAAGCGCGCCGGCAGCACCACCGGCTCGCGTTCATTGCCGTCGTAGTTCGGCTGGAAATCGACGGTATTGCTGTCGATGTCCTCGAGCAGCGCCAGCGCTGCGCGGTCGAGGCGGGATTCCGTGTAGCGCATGGCCGCGGGCGGGTCGCCGTCGACCGAGCCGAAATTGCCCTGCCCGTCGATCAGCGGCAGGCGCATGGAAAAATCCTGCGCCATGCGCACGAGTGAATCATAAATCGCCTGGTCGCCGTGCGGGTGATATTTACCCATCACGTCGCCGACGATGCGCGCCGATTTCACATATTTCTTGTCGGGCGTATGACCCTGCTCCTTCATCGAATAAAGGATGCGGCGATGTACCGGCTTCAGCCCGTCACGCGCATCGGGCAGCGCGCGCGACACGATCACGCTCATGGCGTAATCGAGATAGCTGCGCTTCATCTCCTCGGAGATGGAAATCGGGCGAATGTCGGACGGGCCGGGGTCATCCGGCTTCTGATCTTCGATGTCGGCCAAGAGAGAAAATCCCGTGCGGTCTGAGCCTTGGTGGCTTAACTGATTCACCCCCGGCGCGCCACCGCAAAACGCGTTCGCAAGGGTGTATTTTTAGATGGGATTTCATAGGTTTACCGTCAAGAGACCGGGGCCGGATTCGGCCACCTCCGGCAGCGCCGGGAAGGGCCAGAATCGGGTCCTCGATTGACCGCGGTGGGGGCACTCGTTAGGCCCCTGCAATGTCCGATTATCTGGTCTCCGCATTGGTGACGCTGTTCGTGGTGGTCGACCCGGTCGGGCTCGCCCCGACCTTCCTGGCGGTGACCCACGGCCTGCCCAATAAGGCGCGCCTGCGGATCGCGATCCGCGCCTGCATTATCGCCGGGGCGGTCCTCGCCGGCACCGCATTGGCCGGCGACTGGCTGCTGACCGCGCTCGGCATCACCTTGCCCGCGTTCCGCATCGCCGGCGGCCTGCTGCTGTTCGCCGTAGCTTCGGAAATGGTGTTCGGGGTGCGCATCGAGCGGCAATCGCAACAGGCCGAGGAGGCGGTGGAGGAGCACGTGCACAATATCGCGGCCTTCCCGCTGGCGATCCCCCTGATGGCGGGACCGGGCGCCATCACAGCGACCCTGCTGCTCGCCGGCCAGGCAAGCGGACGCCCACTCTTGCTCGCCGCCCTGCTCGGCGTGGTCGCCGTCGTCGTCGCCGCTTGTCTTGTGGTCTATCTGTTCGCCACCCGGATCGAGCGCTTCCTCGGCATCACCGGCAATGTGGTGATGTCACGGCTGCTCGGGGTCATTCTGGCCGCGCTGGCGGTGCAGTTCGTGATCGACGGGGTGAAAGCGGTGCTGGCCGGTTGAGCCGGCTCAATTGCCGAATGCCACCGCATGCATGATGCGCCCGGGCACAAAGGTGAACAGGCCGGCGATCAGCAGCGCGCCGGTAAAAATGCCGATCATCGCTTTGCTGTGCATGGCGACATTGTGCCGCCGCGCCTGCCAGACCGCGAACGGCAGGGTCGCCAGGGTGAAGATCGACAGCAGATGGATCGGGCTCCACGGCCCCCACACCCGCAAATCCTGGATCCAGAACGAGCTGACGCTGACCACCAGCATCAGCGCGACCCAGAGCCAGCCGATGGTCCGGTGCGGCAAGGTGCCCTTGGGCGCAACGAGCTGCAGCGCGCCGAGCTGGTCATGAGTTCAAGGGCGACCGAAGGAAGGAGTGCGTCCAGATGTTAGCGAAAATGGCCAGATCAGCCCCCTCGGCCGCCGGTACGGGGTACCAGATTGCGGCCAGTCGTCCGTACCGCCAGGCGGTCTTGTCGGAACGCGGCAAATGCGCAAAAATTCACTCCGGTTTAGGGTTCATCTGGAGAATCCCGGTGTAAACCATGTCCAGAAAAGGCGCGGGCAGAAGCGGGCTCGGCGTCACCGAAACGCGCGAAGAGACTTCACTTATGCCGGTCGAGCGCAATTTGATCCTTGTCCATCAACCGGGCTGTCAGGATGTCGCCGACTTCCAGGAAATAGCTCGTTACGTCCACGACATGGCGCCTGACATCGAGGTGTTCATCGCCTCCAACGAGATTCCATCTTCGGTAACCCGACGAAAGGCCAGCGGACGGCCGACGCTGATTTTCTCTCCGGTCAATCTTATCGCCTTCCACCCGGCGCGAGGGAAAATCTACGCGGGGCGCCCAATTCCCAAGCTCGAGCAGATGACTCGCTTCGTGTCGGCAGGGTTACCGGTGCCGCGGTTCGCCGAAATCACGCCTGATCTCGATTTGCCAGAGGAGGTCTTTGGCTCGCACGTGGTGGTAAAACCCGGGTTTCCGCTTGTGTCGCGGGGCAAGGACACCTCGCTCATGCGACGCGAAAGCGTGCGCTATCAGTCGCCCAAGTCGTTCCCGGAGGATCATGCAGGACGCTACGGGCCGATGATCGTGCAGCGTTTCGTCGATACCGGCGCGTTACCCAGCGTATACCGCGTTCTCGTTCTTTTTGGGGAGGTGTTGTACGCAGCCCGGTCGACCTCGACGGTTGCCCGGCCGGGGATGAATTGCACGGACATGGCACTCGCAGAGACGAATATTGCAGTCCGCCGGGGAACCGGTCAGACAAAGATACTGATAGAAGATTCTGACGTGCTTGAACTCGCTAGGCGTGCCCGGAACGTGTTTCCGGACGTGCCGCTGCATGCCTGCGACATTATTCGGGAGGAAGCAACCGGGAAGCTGTTTCTCCTAGAGATAAATCCCGGCGGGAATACGTGGGTCTTTTCCCGGGCAAGTACGCCTGCACTGATCGCGGAACTCCTTGGCATTTCGCCGACCAAACAATTCGATGCTTTTCGGACGGCGGCGAAGGTGTTGGTCGACCGCACCAGGTTCCAGGCCGAATGAGCCGTCGCCACGCCGGCTTAATGCAAAAAATCCGAGCGCTCAATAGCGGGCTACGACGGGTCCCCCAAAGCGGTAGTTGACTCCGAACTTCACGACATGGACCTGTTGGTCGATTTTGAGGTCAAAAAAGTCAGTGCTATCTCTGAGGTTGAACCTGTAGGTGTCGCCGCCGAAGTCCATGTAGTTGTACTCGACCTTTATGGACCAATTTGAAGCGAGGCCATATTCAAGTCCCACCCCAGCCATCCAGCCGGTACGCGAGTCGCCCGAGGAAGCCAGATTAAGGAAGGCAAGGGAGCGATCAATTGGACGCGGTTGTCATGCCGGACGTTCGCCGCCAACGCGGTGCGGCTCCAGCTTCATGCGCTCGCCTACAATCTCGGCAACTTCCTGCGCATGCTGGCGACGCCCGAGCCGATCAAGGAATGGTCGCTGACAAGCCTGAAGGAGAAGCTGATCAAGATCGGCGCCAAGGTCGTCAGCCACGGCCGCTACGTCGCCTTCCAGATGGCCGAGGTCGCCATCCCTCGGCAGATGTTCCAGGAGATTCTGCGGCTCATTGCCGAACTGCGGCCGCAGCCTCCGCCTGCACCCGGCATGAGGTGTTCGATGGTCATGAGTTCAAGGGCGACCGAAGGGAGGAGTGCGTCCAGATGTTAGCGAAAATGGCCAGATCAGCCCCCTCGGCCGCCGTTCGGGGTACCAGATTGCGGCCAGTCGTCCGTACCGCCAGGCGGTCTTGTCGGAACGCGGCAAATGCGCAAAAATTCACTCCGGTTTAGGGTTCATCTGGAGAATCCCGGTTAAGATCTTTGATCGCTTCAAGGGGCATGGGCTGGTGGCCCTGACCGACCGCTCGCGGCGGCCGATTTCGTCGACCTACCACCGCCTCGGGTCAAATCCCGCGCGAGTGGTATATCATCGAGACGAGCGCGCCGCACTACCTGACTGACTCCCATGACCGCCATGTTGCGCGAAAGGCTAAGATCGAAAGATCACGATTCGACGTGTTGTTTTCAAGCAACACAATTACCAAAAAATTCGCCGTTTTGTTTAAAGCGCCGGGTAAAGCTGGTTGAGTCGGTTGCACTTCGGGTCCGTTGATACGTATATTAAATGCCAGAATGGGGAACGGACATGATCAGTAAAAGTCTACTTTTTACTTCCGCCGCAATGGGACTTATGTCGTTGCCGAGCGCGTCAGCGGCGGATTTGCCCACCAAGGCACCAAGGCTTCAACCGGTCGCGGTCGCGCCAATGTTCTCTTGGACTGGTTTCTACATCGGCGCCCAAGTGGGTGCCCTGTCCATTAAGGCTGGGCTGAATGGCAATATGGACGTAGAAGCCAGGGACGACGGACCCTATCCGTGGAGCGCAACTAATAGCTGGAGCCAAGTCTTCGCTGGCGGCCATGTCGGTTACGATTTTCAGATGGGCCGGATCATCATAGGTCTGGAAGGTGATGTAAACGCGCGCTTCGGTGACGGCAACCCTTCATTTTCTCGTGGCCTGAGTGAAGATTTCATTGGGAGCAATTTTGTCGGCGGTTGGCAAGCTCAGGCCAAGTGGGATGCCAGCATCCGTGGCCGCTTGGGTGCCCTGGTGACTGAGCGAGCTCTTGTCTATGTGACAGGCGGTGTCGCTTTCGCCGAATTTAGCCTGAGTCACGCGGACCTTCGTGGCAGAGGTGCACCCGCGAATGCGACATGGGGCACAGTAAATGTTTATGGTGACAGCCGTGTTGGCTGGACGATCGGTGCCGGCGCTCAGTATGCCCTCGACCCCAATTGGAGTGTCCGCATCGAGTATCGGCACACGGACTATGGCACCAAGTCGCAGTCTTGGGGCCGGCGGGAGAATTGGTTTTATCGCACGGAAGCGGGCAACGCATCAGCTAAGATCACAGATGACAGAGTTGCCGTTGGCATGAGCTATCGCTTTGGCGGCCCGGTCGTCGCCCGCTACTGAGCGACACGCGCGGTCGGTTTGAATACGAGAGCCCCGGGCGCAAAGCTCGGGGTTTTCGTTGTGTGCCGAGCATGATCGACAGCTTGGAGGTGGAAGTCCTTTTATATCAGTGGCAGTTGGAAATGAATCATTTGATCCGTCACCCTGAGGTGCGAGCCATAAGCGCGTTTACGCGCGTCCATAGCCCGTCGCGACGGGCGTAAACGCCCTTAAGGACGCGCTATGGCGAGCCTCGAAGGGCGACGGCCACCAATCTCGGGTAAACCCGAGATTGGGTGCGGCCACCTCAGGATGACGGTCATAGCTTATAGCTTAGTGCCGTTGGTATAGTTCCGGCGTCGGCCGCCGCCACTGGCGTCTTCAACAGTCACGTCTTGCGATCGGATCGTCCGTGCGGTTGCTCTTGGGATCGTTGTTTGCGCTTGCGGTGGCGGCCGCCATCGGCCTCGGCATGACCTGGCTGGTGCTGACGCGCGGCACTGCCTATGGCGGCATCACCATCGGCGCCTGGACCGCCTGGCCACGGACCGGCACGCTCGGCATCGATCCCTACTCGCGCGCCATGGTGGCGCGCAGCGGCGAGTTGCCGATCGGCTCGGGCGATGGCGTCGCCTTTCATGCGCGCACAGACGACGCCGGCCGGCCGTTCGACGGCCGTTGCGACGTCGTGCTCGCCGGAGTGACCCCGCCGGCACGGTTCTGGACCGTCACGCTCTACGATCTGGAAGGACGGCTGATTGCCAATTCCGTCGGCCGGCAAGGCTTTACCAGCCAGGAGATCGTGCGCCGGTCCGACGGCAGCTTCGAGATCGTGGTCGGGCCACGCGCGCGTCCGGGCAACTGGCTGCCCACCGGCGGCACCGATCGCTATGTGTTGGTGCTGCGGCTCTACGATACGCCGGTCGGAGTTGCGACGCGCAGCGGGCGCGACGCGCCGATGCCTTCCGTTGTCCAGAAGGCGTGTCCATGATCCGCCTGTTGCTATGGCTGTTGGGCGGCGTCCTGTTGGGCGGCATCGTGCACCTGGCGACCGTGCTGATGCTGCCCGGCATGGCGACCCAGGACGCCTATTCCCGCCTGACGCCGATCACCCTGGTCAACGCCGTCACCGCAGTCCCGCCGCCCGCTGCCGACCAAGCGGTGATGCCGTACATGGATCCCGCCTTCGCGATCGCGGTCTGCCGCTATGACCTGTCGGACGGGCCGCTGAAGTTTTCGGTGCCGGTCAGCCAAGCCTATACGTCGGTGTCATTCTATACGCGCTTCGACGTGGCCTATTACGCGATCAATGATCGCGCCGCCGGACGCCGGGTGATCGAGCTCGAATTGATGACGGCGGATCAGCGCAGCGAATTGCCGGGCGACGAGGAAATCACCGCCGCTGACCGACTGATCGTCGAATCGCCGACCACGACCGGCTTGATCGTCATCAAGGCGTTGGCGCCGGAGCCGGGATTGCTGCCGGCCGCGCGCAATGCGGTTGCCGCAGCACAATGCGTTCCGCAACCGGGCTGACAGGCGCCGCGCGCTCAAGCGCGCTGGCCGGCTCCGCAATATTGCGTCGTTCGCATCCGCAGGAGATTGACGCTGCGATCGGCCTCCGCCGCGGCCGCCGAGGGCACCGATATGGCAAGCCGCTCCAAGGCGTAGTGGTAGGCGACGGCACGCCGGTGCAGCGAACGGCAGACCCAGCCGACAATGGCTGTGTTTTCATTGTTGCGGGCCAGTGCATTGTGCTCTTCAGCCTCGCTCAAGCGCGAGACATGGGCGAGGCTTTTCGCGCGTTTGCCGTCCATGTCGATCACCCGCTGGGCGGCCGCGAAGAAAGGCTGCAGCCGCGCCACGTCGTTGCGCGTATCCGTGATCAGCTGCGCGTAGCTCGACGCTTCGGAGCGGCGGTGCCGGGTGTCCAGGCGATTCCAATAGGCGGCGCGGTCGAACGGCTCGCCGTCGCCTTGGAAGGCGCGCGAGACGCCGTATTCCCCCAGCACGCTGTGCCATCGATTGCGGTCATAGGCCGGCTCGATCAGCGGGTAAGCCAGATCGCGCAGCCGCCGCTCCTCGTCGGTCAGACGATAGTCCGAGACCGGCTCGCCGATACTGGCTGCCGCTTCACGCCCGACCCAGGCATGCATGTCGTCACTGACCAGCGAAGGCCGCACCCGGCCGAAGTCGCCATTGGCGCAGCCGGCGAGCAGCGTCAGCGCAGCGATCATGGCAGGGGCAAAGCGGCGGAGCCGTCCGCAAAGCGATATCGGCGATTGCGGCGGCCGGTGCATTGGGTGTTGCCGGAAGAGCTAGGTGCGCGACGCGCGACGGCGGCGGCGGCGGCGCTGGCTGCGCGTCGCGGCGGGCTCGGAAGGCTCCTCGACAAATCGCTCGATCCGAATAACCGGCAGGATGATGACCGTCGCCGACTCAGAGCCGTTGCCTACATATCTGCCGGCGCTGCGTGTCGAACGTCCCGCTTCGGACAACCTAATAACCGTTCCCATCGTTTCCCCCGCCCCAGACGGCCGGTGACGGCCGCGGGCCGCGGCCGCCGCCGGCCCCTGGGCCATTTATAAGCCAGGAAGGTTAAAGCTCTGGTAACGCGGGGGTATTA
>JBKKAF010000157.1:0-30534 GCA_046714775.1 Xanthobacteraceae bacterium
ATGAGGCGGGCGGGCTTCTGCATGTCGATGCGGTCCAGGCTGCCGGGCGTATTGCGTGCGATATCAATACGCTCGGCCCCGATATTCTGACGCTGTCGGCGCACAAGATCGGCGGTCCAAAGGGCGCCGGGGCGCTGGTCAAGCGTGACGATGCGCTGCACCTCGATCCATTGCTGAAGGGCGGCGGGCAGGAACGCGGCGCCCGCGCCGGCACCGAGAACGTCGCGGCGATCGCCGGCTTCGGCGCGGCGGCAGCCGCGGCCCATGCGGAGCTGGCGGCGGAAAGCGCCCGGGTCGCGTTGCTGCGCGATCGGCTGGAAACCGACATCAAGGCCGCCACCCCCGATGCCATCATCTTCGGAGCCGGCGCTCAGCGCGTGCCCAACACGACCCTGGTAGCCCGGCCGGGCATGAAGGCCGAGACCGCAGTCATTGCCTTCGATCTCGAGGGAATCGCCGTCTCGTCCGGCGCCGCCTGCTCATCCGGCAAGGTCCAGCCCTCCCATGTGCTTGCAGCCATGGGGGTTTCCGCTGAATTGGGGCGCGCTGCCATCCGCCTCAGTCTGGGCCCCAACACGGCCGATTCGGACGTTAAGCGCTTTCTCAGCGCTTGGATTAACGTGTCCAGCGTATTACTTAAGGATACGAAAGGCATGGCCGCTTGAGGCGGCATTGCAAGGATTAAGACGCACCAGAACCGATTGAGCCCCACCATAACCGACAATCCAACCTGCGGTCCTTGAAACCGCAGCGGAGGGAAGAATGCCGGCACTGCAAGAGACCGTCGATCAGGTCCGCCGTATCGACGTCGACCAGTATAAGTACGGGTTCGTCACGGACATCGAATCCGACAAGGCCCCCAAGGGCCTGTCCGAAGATACCGTCCGCTTCATCTCGGCCAAGAAAAACGAGCCGGAATGGATGCTGAACTGGCGGCTTGATGCCTATCGCCGCTGGCTGACCATGCGCGAGCCGAAATGGGCGCGCGTCAAATACAATCCGATCGACTACCAGGACCTGTATTACTATTCGGCGCCGAAGAAGAAGGACGGCCCGAAATCGATCGACGAGATCGACCCGGAAATCCTCAAGACCTACGAGAAGCTCGGCATTCCGCTGCGCGAGCGCGACGCGCTGCTCGGGATCGAGCGGCCGGAGGGCGAGGGCGGCTATTCCAAGGTCGCCGTCGACGCTGTGTTCGACTCGGTTTCCGTCGCCACCACCTTTCAGGAAGAGTTGGCCAAGGCCGGCGTCATCTTCATGCCGATCTCCGAAGCGCTGCAGAAGCATCCTGACCTGGTGAAGAAATATCTCGGCACCGTGGTGCCGGTCAGCGACAACTTCTTCGCCACGCTCAATGCGGCGGTGTTCTCCGACGGCTCCTTCGTCTATGTGCCGCCGGGCGTGCGCTGCCCGATGGAACTGTCCACCTATTTCCTCATCAACGAGAAGAACACTGGCCAGTTCGAGCGCACGCTGATCATTGCCGACAGAGGCTCCTATGTGAGCTACCTCGAAGGCTGCACCGCGCCCATGCGCGACGAGAACCAGCTGCATGCCGCGGTGGTCGAGCTGATCGCGCACGACGACGCCGAGATCAAGTATTCGACCATCCAGAACTGGTATCCGGGCGACGCCAGCGGGAAGGGCGGCATCTACAACTTCGTCACCAAGCGCGGCGACTGCCGCGGCAAGAACTCGAAGATTTCCTGGACCCAGCTCGAGACCGGCTCCGCCATCACCTGGAAATATCCGAGCTGCATCCTGCGCGGCGACAATTCTCGTGGTGAATTCTATTCGATCGCTATCTCCAACGGCTACCAGCAAGTCGATTCCGGCACCAAGATGCTGCATCTCGGCAAGAACACCACCAGCCGCATCATCTCCAAGGGCATCGCCGCCGGCCATTCCAGCAACACCTATCGCGGCCTCGTGACCGCGCATCGCCGCGCGACCGGCGCCCGCAACTTCACCAATTGCGACTCGCTTCTGATCGGCGACCAGTGTGGCGCCCACACCGTGCCCTATATCGAGGCGAAGAACTCCGCCGCGGTATTCGAGCATGAGGCCACCACCTCGAAAATCTCCGAGGACATGCTGTTCTACTGCCGCCAGCGCGGCATGACCGCGGAAGAGGCGACCGCGCTCGTGGTCAACGGCTTCGTCAAGGACGTGCTGCAGCAACTCCCGATGGAGTTCGCGGTCGAGGCGCAAAAGCTGATCTCGGTCAGCCTTGAAGGAAGCGTCGGCTAGCTCGCTGCCGCAGGAAGACTGGATTTTCCATGCCATTGCTTGAAATCAAAAAGCTGCACGTCGAGGTCGACGGCAAGAAGATCCTGAACGGCCTCGACCTGACCGTGAACAAAGGCCAAGTGCACGCCATCATGGGCCCGAACGGGTCCGGCAAGTCGACGCTCGCGCATGTGCTCGCCGGCAAGGACGGCTACACCGTCACCGAAGGCCAAGTGCTGTACGAGGGCGAGGATTTGCTGGCGCTGCCGCCCGACGAACGCGCCGCCAAGGGGATGTTTCTCGCATTCCAATATCCGCTGGAAATTCCCGGCGTCGCCACCATGACCTTCCTGCGCACGGCGCTCAATGCGCAGCGCAAGAAGCGCGGCCAGCCCGAGCTCTTGGTCCCGGAATTCGTCAAGCGCGTGAACGAGGCTGCAGGGAAGCTTGACATCGACCGGGACATGCTGCGCCGCGGCCTCAATGTCGGGTTTTCCGGCGGCGAAAAGAAGCGCAACGAAATCCTGCAAATGACCCTGCTGGAGCCGCGGCTTTGCGTGCTCGACGAAACCGATTCCGGCCTCGACATCGACGCCTTGAAGGTCGTGGCCGACGGCGTCAACCGGCTGCGCTCGCCGGAGCGGTCCTTTATCGTCATCACCCATTATCAGCGTTTGCTCGATTACATCGTGCCCGACGTGGTGCACGTGCTGTCGCGCGGCCGCATCGTGCGGACCGGCGGCAAGGAGCTGGCGCTCGAGCTCGAGGCCAAGGGTTACGCGCCCTATCAGGACGAGGCGGCCCTGGAACTGTCGCGATGAACGCCGAAGTTCGCCAGATGAAGACGGCGGCCGAGGTCGCGCTGGCCGAAAGCTTCGCGATGGTGCGCAGCGCGCTGCCCGGGGGCAGCAAACTCGCACCGCTGCGCGAACAGGCGTTCAAGCATTTCGAAAGCCATGGTCTGCCGCACCGGCGGGTCGAGGAGTGGAAATACACCGACCTGCGGGCGCTCCTGCGCGACGCTGCGCCGCTTGCCGGCGTGCCCGATGCCGCGGCAAAGGCGAGCGCCAAGAATGCCGGCGCCATGCTGGCCCCGATCGAGGGCCGCCGCATCGTGTTCATCGATGGCGCCTTCGTTCCGGAGCTTTCCGACCTGGCAGGGTTGGAGACCGGGCTCAGCATCCGCTCCATGGCGCAGGCGCTGGCGGCCGGCGATCCGCTGGTGATCGAGCATCTGGGCCAGCTGGTGCCGACCGACGATGTCGCGGTGGCGCTCAACACGGCCTTCATGGGCGACGGCGCCGTGATCCGGGTGGCCGAGGGCGCCGCGCTCGGCCGCCCCATCCATCTGGTTTTCGCCAATTCCGGCGCGGCTGCGGCGTCGGTGTTCTCCCGCTCGCTCGCGGTGATCGACAACGGCGCCCGCGCGATGCTGGTGGAAAGCCACGAAGGCCCCGCCGCCTGCGCCTATCAGGTCAACACCGCGCTCGAGATCAAGGTCGGCGACGGCGCCCATGTCGATCATGTCAAGATCACCGGCGGGGGCGCCGGCGCCGTGCATGTGTCGAGCCTGATGGCGGTGATCGGCGCCCATGCGCGTTTCAATGAATTTCTATTCACCACCGGCGGAACGGTGGTGCGCAACCAATTGTTCGTGCGCTTCGATGGCGAGGGAACCGTCGCCGGCATCCGCGGCGCCACCCTGCTCAGGGACAGTCAGCACGTCGACACGACATTGATCGCCGACCATGCGGTCAGCGGCTGCACCAGCCGTGAGGTGTTCAAGACCGTGCTCGACGACGACAGCCATGGCGTGTTTCAAGGCAAGATCGTCGTGCGCCCGCATGCGCAACGCACCGACGCGCGCATGGCGACCCATGCGCTGCTGCTGTCGGATACCGCCGAGGCCGATAACAAGCCGGAGCTGGAAATCTTTGCCGACGACGTGCAATGCGGCCACGGCGCCACTGCCGGCGCGCTCAACCAGGATCTGCTGTTCTATCTGAAGGCGCGCGGCCTGCCGCCGAAAGAAGCCGAGGGGCTGCTGATCCAGGCCTTCGTGGGCGAGGCGGTGGAGGGGATCGAGCATGCCGGCCTGCGCGACACCCTGATGGACGCGGTGACGGCTTGGCTACAAGCGCGGGGGTGAGTGACGGGCCGTTATCCTTCGAGGCCGGCCTTCGGCCGGCACCTCAGGACGACGGCGAGAGGTTGAAGACGTTGATCCGTCATCCTGAGGTGCGAGCGAAGCGAGCCTCGAAGGATGACGGGCACTGAGGCGAAATATGCATCCAGCCGTCACCAACGGCGCCTATGATGTGGCCCGCATCCGCGAGGATTTCCCGATCCTCGGCATGCAGGTCTATGGCAAGCCGCTCATCTATCTCGACAATGCCGCCTCGGCGCAGAAGCCGAAAGCTGTGCTCGACCGCCTGCAGCACGCCTATACCGCCGAATACGCCAATGTGCATCGCGGGCTGCATTATCTCGCCAATGCCGCGACCGAGGCCTATGAGGGCGCCCGCGAGAAAGTGCAGGGCTTCCTCAACGCGTCGCGCAAGGAGGAGATCGTCTTCGCCCGCAACGCCACCGAGGCGATCAATCTGGTGGCCTATACGTTCGGGCGCGAGCGGATCAAGGCCGGCGACGAGATCGTGCTCTCGATCATGGAGCACCATTCCAACATCGTGCCCTGGCACTTCCTGCGCGAGCGGCAGGGCGCCGTGATTAAATGGGCGCCGGTCGACGACGACGGCAATTTCCTGATCGAGGAATTCGAGAAGCTGCTCGGGCCGCGCACCAAGATGGTGGCGATCACCCACATGTCGAATGCGCTCGGCACCATCGTGCCGGTGAAGGACGTGGTCGCCCGCGCCCATGCCCGCGGCATCCCGGTGCTGGTCGACGGCAGCCAGGCAGCCGTGCATCTCGACATCGACGTCGCCGATATCGGCTGCGATTTTTACGTCTGCACCGGCCACAAGCTCTACGGGCCGACCGGCATCGGCGTGCTCTATGGCAAGCACGAGCACCTCTCGGCCATGTCCCCGTTCAACGGTGGCGGTGAGATGATCCGCGAAGTGTTCGAGGATCGCGTGACCTATGGCGAGCCGCCGCACCGGTTCGAAGCCGGAACACCGCCGATCGTGCAGGCGATCGGGCTCGGCGCTGCCATCGACTATATCGGCTCGATCGGCAAGGCGCGCATCCGCGCCCACGAGGACAGCCTGGTCAAATATGCCCATGAGCGCCTGGGCGAGATCAACTCGCTGCGCATCATCGGAACCGCGAAAGACAAAGGCGCGATCGTCTCCTTCGAGATCAAGGGCGCGCACCCGCACGACGTCGCCACCATCATCGACCGCTCGGGTGTCGCCGTCCGCGCCGGCACCCATTGTGTGATGCCGCTGCTCGCCCGTTTCGGCGTATCGGCGACCTGCCGGGCGTCGTTTGCGCTCTACAACACCAAAACCGAGGTCGACCGCCTTGCGGAGGCCTTGATCAAGGCGCAGGATTTCTTTGCATGAGCGACGAGACCAAAATCAGCACTGTCGCGCCTCCGGCGGCCCCTACGCCGTCCGAGGCACCGCTCGCCCCCGCTGTTCCGGTCTCGGAATCGCCGCTGCCGGAGACCGAAACCGCGCGCATGACCGACGACATCATCGCCGCGCTGAAGACGGTCTACGATCCGGAAATTCCCGCTGACATCTACGAGATCGGGTTGATCTACAAGATCGACATCGCCGACGACCGCAGCGTTGCTGTCGACATGACACTGACGACGCCCAATTGTCCGTCGGCGCAGGAACTGCCGGTCATGGTGGAGAACGCAGTCAGCAGCGTGGCCGGCGTCGGGCCGGTCAAGGTCAACATCGTTTGGGATCCGCCCTGGGATCCGAGCCGGA
The DNA here is from genome assembly GCA_046714775.1 of Xanthobacteraceae bacterium. Classification (GTDB taxonomy): domain Bacteria; phylum Pseudomonadota; class Alphaproteobacteria; order Rhizobiales; family Xanthobacteraceae; genus VAZQ01. The sequence continues at coordinate 6,138 of JBKKAF010000157.1, forward strand.
TGTCCGACGAAGCGCGTGCCGTGCTCAACATGTGGTGAGTTGCATTGGGCGCAATAGATTCCCATATAGAAGACGGACAAAGATTCCCATATAGAAGACGGACAAAGGAATTGAGACATGGCCAATCCTAGGCCGAGACCGCAAGTGATCCGGCTGACTGACGCGGCCGCCGAGCGCATCAAATATGTGATGGCGAACGCGGTGGCGCCGGTCGCCGGCGTGCGCGTCGGGGTCAAGAACGGCGGCTGTGCCGGCATGGCCTACACCATGGAATATGCCGAGCGCGTCCATCCCACCGACGAGGTGGTCGAGGACAAGGGCGTGCGCGTGCTGATCGATCCCAAGGCGGTGCTGTTCCTGCTCGGCACCGAGATGGATTACAAAGCCGACAAGCTGGCGGCGCAATTCGTGTTCAACAATCCGAACCAGACCTCGGCCTGCGGCTGCGGGGAATCGGTACAGTTGAAGCCGGCCGCTGAATCGACCGCGGACGCGCATTAGCACGCGCCTCAGGGGTCATGGCTCCGGATGACATTCGCGAATTGTTTTTCGGCTTCGGACCGGTCACGGTGCGCCGCATGTTCAGCGGTGCCGGCATCTATGCCGACGGGATCATGTTCGCGCTTGTGGCGGATGGCGTGATCTATCTCAAGGTGGACGAGCAAAACGCGGCCAGATTCGACCGCGAACGCCTCGATCCCTTCAGTTACGCCACCAAGAACGGAAAACGCGCGGTCATGTCCTATCGGCGCATGCCGGACCGGCTCTATGACGACCCGGAGGAACTCTCCGCATGGGCCGGCGGTGCGCTTGCAGCCGCGCGCAGAGGTCGGAAACGCAAGACCGTGCCGCTTGCGAGAAGGACTGGGCGGTTTCAAAAACCGCGGTAGCTACGCCACTTTGGATGCTGCGTCCATGATTTCGGGGTAGGCCTCGCTGACCACGCGATTGCGGCCGGCACGCTTGGCGGAATAGAGGCAGCTGTCGGCGCGCTCGATCAAGGCCTGAGCGGTGTCGTTTGGATGCAAGCTCGCCACGCCCACCGAAATCGTGATGCGGCCCAGGTTCTCGCCTGTCGAGCGTTTCACCAGTTCCTTGGTCATCACCGCGCGGCGGATGTGATCGGCCACCGTGATGGCCGAGGGCAGCGGCGTGTGCGGCAGCACGATGGCGAATTCCTCGCCGCCATAACGGCTCGCGATGTCCTGGCCCTTGACGTTGTTCTTGAGCGCCATCGCCACCAGCCGCAGCACTTGGTCGCCGGTGAGATGGCCGTGGTTGTCGTTGAACTTCTTGAAATGATCGATGTAGGTCATCACCAGCGACAGCGGCTCGCTTTTTGCCTTGGCTTCGACAATCGCGCGCGCCAGCGCCTGGTCAAAATATTTGCGGTTGGAAAGCGAGGTGAGCGGATCGGTGAGGCTTTCGTTGCGCACCATTTCCAGGTGCTCCCGCAGCTCGGTGATCTCCTTCATGGATACCGAGAGCCGCGCCTCGAGCGCCTGGTTGTTCTGCTCCATCTCCTTGGTCGCCTGAATGAGGCTTTCGACAATCGCCCGCACCGCGGCGTCGTCGGTGGCGCCGCCGAGCTTTTGCGAAACATGGGCGAGGTTTTCGGAATAATTGGTGGCGGTGCCGGCGGCGGCGCCGATCATCGCCATGACCTGATCGATTTCGCCCATGACCTGGGAGCCGACATCACCGATGCGGTCGGTGAGGCGGTTGGCCGAGACATAGGTCTCATAGATCTGGTCAATGTCGGCGTCGCTGAGCGTACCATTGCGCGCCAGCGTCTCGTTGATCATCTGATTCAACGAGGGGTTATAGCCGGTCGCGTAAATGTACCAGATCTTGAAGTGCCGCGGTGTTGCCGGCTGGCGCAGCGCCCTGATCTGTCCAAGAGCGATTTCCGCCAACGCCATAGTACGTTCGTGTTCGTCGGTCGGCACACTCATGAGTTCGCTCCGCTCACGGGCGCGAGTGCCCCGTGGTCTACCCCGATTCGAAATTGCGCCGGGCGGTGTAGTGCCCCGACTCGCCGACGGTATTCTACAGGGGTGAAGGGGGGGTAAACGCCAATATTTATCGGTCAGAACAAAATTGATTGCTGCTGACCGGCCGGTGAATGTTCAGCCCTTGGCGCGAAACGGCCGCAACAGAAAGGCCGGCAAATGATCGCTGTCGCTATCATCGCTGCGCGGAACAGGCTTTTGTTCGCGGCGCGGGCGGGCCTCGTCGAGCCGCGCAACCGGTGCCGGGCTTTGCTCAAGCCGTGCGACCGGTGCCGGGCTTTGCTCAATCCGCGCGGCCGGAGCCGGGCTGTATTCGCGCCGTGGCGGCGAGGCCGTGCGGCCGCGTTGCGGGCGATGGTCCCGGCGCAGCGTCTCGGCACGCGCGGGCGCTTCGTCTGCCCGCGGTGGCTCGCCCATCCAGGGAATGCTCTGACCGATCAGCTTCTCGATGGCGGCGACCGACTTCTGGTCGGCCGGAGAAACTACCGTGATGGCGGTGCCGGTGAGGCCGGCGCGGCCGGTGCGCCCGATGCGATGAACGTAGTCATCGGCATGATGCGGCACGTCGAAATTGAACACGTGGCTGACGGCCGGAATATCCAGTCCGCGTGCGGCGACATCGGAGGCGACCAGCAGCTTCACTTCGCCTTTGCGGAACTGGTCGAGCGCCGCCGTGCGTGCCGACTGGTCCAGATCGCCGTGCAGTGCCGCGGCGTTGAAGCCGTGGCGGACGAGCGAACGATGCAGTTGCGCCACTTCGCGCTTGCGGTTGCAGAACACGATGGCGTTCTTGAAGCCGTCGATCGAGCGGATGACCCGGCGCAGCGTATCGCGTTTTTCTTGCGGGTCGCGGCCGCTCTTGACCAGAAGCTGGGTCGTGGTCGCCAGCGTGGTGGCCGGGCGCGACACTTCGACTTTCACCGGATTATGCAGGAACTGTTCGGTGATGCGTCTGATCTCGGCCGGCATGGTGGCGGTGAAGAACAGCGTCTGCCGGGTGAACGGCACCAGCTTGCAGATGCGTTCGATGTCGGGGATGAAACCCATGTCGAGCATGCGGTCGGCTTCGTCGATTACCAGCAGTTCGACGCCGGTGAGCAAGAGCCGCCCGCGCTCGAAATGGTCGAGCAGGCGGCCGGGCGTCGCGATCAGCACATCGACGCCGCGGGTCAACTTGGCGTCCTGGTCGTCGAACGATACGCCGCCGATGATGAGAGCGACGTTGAGCTTCTGCTTGGCGCCGTATTTGGTGAAACTTTCCTCGACCTGTGCCGCGAGTTCGCGCGTCGGCTCGAGGATCAGTGTGCGTGGCATGCGCGCGCGCGCGCGCCCGCTCTCCAACATGGTGATCATCGGCAAGGTGAAGGCCGCGGTCTTGCCGGTGCCGGTCTGCGCGATACCGAGCACGTCGCGCCGTGCGAGCACGTGGGGAATCGCTTGTTCTTGAATGGGGGTGGGGGTGGTGTAGCCGGCCGCTGTGACAGCGGCGAGAACTTTGTCGGACAAGCCGAGTTTCGAAAAAGCCATGTAACCTCTGGTCGTGACCGTCCGCAGTATGCCCGCGCCGGATGACAAAACAGCGACTGACTTGCGCGGGAAAGGACGGCCGATGTTTCAATCGAGCCGTTGCCGGGAACATAGGGGCGTTCGGCCGAAAGTCAATGCTGCGGCGGTGCAATAGGGCCGAAATCGTTAAGTTTTTCGTGGTTTTGGCGATGCCGCCGGGATGACATGTTTCCGCCGCGCCGGAGGCGCGGTAGGCCCGCGCGCCGCCTCTCCGAAAAGTCCAACGCAATCCCGGCTCCGTCCCTTCCCGCAGCCCGATCCGTCCGCCCTATAGGGCGTGAACGGAGGGAGGCATGCGCACCCAGGTCGGAATCGTCGGCGCCGGACCCGCCGGATTGATGCTGTCGCATCTCCTGCATCTGCAGGGGATCGAGTCCGTCATTCTGGAAAACCGCAGCCGCGAATATGTGGAAGGGCGCCTCCGCGCCGGCGTGATCGAGCACTGGGCCGCCGATCTCCTGGTCGAGACCGGCGTCGGCGAGCGCATGACGCGCGAGGGGCTTATTCACGGCGGTATCCATTTCAGCTTCGGCGAGCGCCTGCATCACTTCGACTTCAAGAGCCTGGTCGGCAAGAGCATCACCGTTTATGGCCAGCATCAGCTGGTGAAGGACCTGATCGCCAGGCGGTTGGCCGACGGCGGGACCATCCTGTTCGACGTGGACGACGTCAGCCTGCGCGACATCGACAGCGCGCAGCCACGGATCCGTTTCCAACACCAAGGGCAGGAGCAGGAGCTCGCCTGCGATTTCATCGGCGGCTGCGACGGCTTTCATGGCATCGGCCGGCCGAGCATCCCGGCCGGAAGGCTGACCGCCTACGAACGCGACTATCCGTTCGCCTGGCTTGGCATTCTTGCGGAAGCGCCGCCGGTCAGCCACGACCTGATCTATTGCTATCACGGGCGCGGCTTTGCGCTGTTCAGCATGCGCTCGCCGACTCTGGTGCGCTGCTATCTGCAATGCGGACCGGGCGAGGACGTGGAACTGTGGCCGGACGCGCTGATCTGGCAGGAACTGCGCCGCCGGCTCGCCCCGGAGAAGAGCCGCGATCTGGTCCAGGGTCCGATCCTGCAAAAGGCGGTCACCGACATGCGCAGCTTCGTCGCCGAGCCGATGCAATATGGGCGGCTGTTTCTCGCCGGCGATGCCGCCCATATCGTGCCGCCGACCGGCGCCAAGGGGATGAACCTTGCCATCGCCGACGTGCTGATGCTTTCGCGCGCCATCGAGGCGTACTACAAAACCGGCGGCAGCGATCTGCTTGACGGCTATTCGGCGACCTGCCTGCGGCGGGTGTGGAAGGCGCAGCGCTTCTCCTGGTGGATGACGCAGATGCTGCACCTCGACCCGGGCTACAACGCGTTCGATCGCAAGCGCCAGCTGGCGGAACTGGACTATGTCACCGGCTCGGCGGCCGCATCCAAGTCGCTGGCGGAGAACTATGTCGGACTGTCGCTAGAATCATGATCCCGAAAAAACCTGCCCCGGACTTGATCCGGGGTGGCAACCGGTTTTCGGATAAGATCATGCTTCAGAAAAAGCGCGAGAGCATGATCCCGAAAAGTGGGAACCGGTTTTCGGAAAAGATCATGCTCAAACAATAAGCTAGAGCGTGATTGCGATTCAACCTGAAGCCATCACGCTCTAGCGCCCGATCGCGGCCTTGGCCTTTTCGATCACGCCCTTCGGATAGTCGGCGAATTGCAGCAGCATCTGCTCGGCCTGCTCGCCGGTGGCGGGATCGATGTCGATACTGGTCTTCTGCGCGTCGGCGAGGAACGCCAGATCCTTCATGGTGTCGAGGAAGGCCTTGCGCAGCACGGAGAGCCGCTCCTTCGGCACGCCGGGCGGGGCGGCGAGCGGCCGGCCGAGCAGCAACTGCTTGAAATGCAGATCGAGCACCTTGTGGTCGTCGTCGGTCTTGGCGAAATCGTAGACGCTCGGGATATTGCCGAAATCATCGCTCTTGCGCGGGCCCATCTGGATCAAGAATTTGAGGCGCCCGGCGTCGACGTCAGGTTGCCATTGCGCCTTGATCGAGGAGACGAACTGGCCGCAGGCGCCGTTTACTTCGCCGCGCTGCATGGCGAGATTGATCTCCTTGGTTCCGGCATAGCCGCTGATCACCTTGACCTTGGCGCCGAGCAGATTGCCCAGCACCAGCGGATGCTGGTGGGTGATGGCGGCGGGCCCGCTGCTGCCAAAGATCGTTTCCTTGTTCATCATCTCCTGGAACGACGCCGCCACGCCCGACCCCTGCCACACGCCGCAGAAGGCAATGTCGCTGTTCATGCTGCCGATCCAGCTGTATTTGGTGGCGTCGAACTTGGCCTGGTCGTTGCCCATCAAGGGCTCCATGACCGCCGATGAGGCGAAAATGCCGATCTCGGTGCCGTCCTTGGGCGCCACGTTGTAGATGTGGTTGGCGAGCCGCAGCGCGCCGGCGCCCGGCATGTTCTTGGGCACCACGTTGGGGTTGCCGGGGATCAGGCGGCCATAGTGCCGGGCCAAGACCCGGCCATAGGTGTCGTAGCCGCCGCCCGGGCCGAAGCCGATCTGCAAGGTGATGGTTTCGCCCTTGAAGTCGGCGCTCTGTGCCGACGCTCCGGTCGCGGCAAATGCCAGCAGGGCCGACAGCCCGAGCGCTTCCCAATGCCAACGCGCTGAAAACATCGTCGTCCTCCCGACCATATCAGCCATCCTAATCGCGCGCTCGGCCGGATAAAAGCCGCGCCGGTGTCGCGCCCCTCAATCTTTCAGCACCGCCTTCAACGGCCGGTTGAAGGCGAAAATGATCGCCCCGGCGAGCGCCGCGACACCGGCGATCATCAGGAAGAACTGCGCCTTGTCCATGCCGCTCCAGAAACTGCCGAGCCAGCCGCCGAGGAAATTGCCGACGAAGCTGGTGGCGAGCCACACCCCCATCATCAAAGACACGAAGCGCGCCGGCGACACTTTCGAAACCAGCGACAGCCCGATCGGGGAGAGATAGAGCTCGCCGATGGTGATGACGACGAAATAGGCCAAGAGCCACAGCCAGCTCGCCTCGTCGCCGGCCGCCGACCATGCCGCGCCCGCCAGGATCACATAGGACAGCGCGCAGCCAAAGCAGCCGAGCGCCATCTTGGTCACGGTGGTGGGTTCGCTGCCGCGCTGGGCCTGCCAGGCCCACAGCGCGATCACGAACGGCGTGAAGGCGAAGATCATGAACGGATTGAACGCCTGGAACCAGGTAACCGGAATCTCGCCGCGCCACAGCACCAGATCGATGTAACGGTTGGTGTGGTCGTCAGCCCACAGCGCGATGGTGTTGCCCTGCTGCTCGTAGGTGGCCCAGAACAAAGTCACCGGCAGGAACAGTGCCACGATCGCCAGGATGGAGCGCCATTCCGAGCGGGTGAGCGGGATTTTCTCGGTGCCCGCGGCTTTCGCCCGGTGCAACTCGTCGGGCGGCAACTTGTTTCCGGCATAGAGATAGACCGCAAGCCCGATGGTCATGCCGACGCCGGCGGCGCCGAAGCCGTAGTGCCAACCCAGTTCCTCGCCCAGCGTGCCGCACACCAGCGGCGCCAGGAACGCGCCGAGATTGATGCCGACATAGAAGATCGAATAGGCGCGGTCGCGGCGTGTATCGCCGGGCGCATAGAGCGAGCCGACCTGGGTAGAAATGTTGGGCTTGAATGCGCCGTTGCCCATGATCAGCGTGGTCAGCGCCAGCAGGAACAGCGCTTCGAACGCCATCATGAAATGGCCGATTGCCATCAGCAATGCGCCAAGGATGACGGTGCGGCGCTGGCCGAGCCAGCGGTCGGCGATCAGCCCGCCTAAGAGCGGCGTCAGGTAAACGAAGCCGGTGTAAAGCCCATAGATGTGCGAGGCGAACGGCTGGTTACCGAGCGGCCCGAATACCGATTCCAGTACCGCCTTCAGCGTGGCGAGCCCGATGACGTTTTCCGCCCGCCCGGGCTGCAGCAGATACTTGACCATGTAGAGGACGAGCAGCGCGCGCATCCCGTAATAGGAAAAGCGCTCCCACATTTCGGTGGTGAACAGGAAAGTCAGCCCGCGCGGATGGCCGAGAAAGTCTCGCCCGGTAAGCGGGAGGGGCAGGGCGGCGGCAGGCGTTGGGGACGAGTCTTCGCGCACGCCCTTTCATAGCAGAGATTTTCCGGCGGTTCATTCGTGCTAGGCTGGGAATGAAACGGCACGCGGGAAACAACGATGCCGGCAGGCTACAGGGGAGGATGCCATGAGGACGGGCTTTGTTCGCACTCTCACGCGCGCGGCGCTGGCCGGCGCGGCGCTGCTTGCGGTCGCGCCATCGGCGCAGGCGCAATCCGACAACTATCCCAATAGGCCGGTCCGCATCGTTGTCGGCTTCGCGCCCGGCGGCGGCAACGACCTGTTCGCCCGGGTGATCGGGCCTCGGCTGTCGGAGCGGCTCGGCCAGCCGGTGGTGATCGAGAACAAGCCCGGCGCCGGCGGCCGTGCGGCCGCCGAATTCGTCGCCCGCGAGCCCGCCGACGGCTACACCGTGCTGATCGGCGCCAGCGGCGCGATGGCGATCGGCCCGGTGATCTACAAGACCAATTATCAGACGCTGAAGAGCTTCATCCCGGTCAGCATGGTGGCGGATTTCCCGCTGCTGCTCGCGGTCAATGCCGCGCATCCGGCGAAGAACGTGCAGGAGTTGGTGGCTTGGACCAAGGCCAATCCGGAAAAGTCGAACTATGCCACCTCGTCGCCGGCGTTTACGCTGCCGACCGAATTGTTCAAGATGAAGACCGGCGCCCAGGGCGTGGGCATTCCCTACAAGAGCAGCGGCGAGTCGTTATTGAGCGTAATTTCCGGGCAATCGACGATGACCATTGCCGACCCGCCGCCGGCGACGCCGCTGGTGCAGGACGGCCGCCTGCGCGCGCTCGCGGTCACCGCCAAGAGCCGCGCGCCGCAATTCCCCAACGTGCCGACCATGGCGGAAGCCGGCGTGGCCGATGTCGAGGTCGGACTGTGGAGCGGCTTCTTCGTGCCGGCCGGCACGCCGTCCGGCATCGTCAAGCGGCTGGAGGCCGAGTTCCGCCATGTTGTGCTCAATACCGACGCGGGCGAGAAGCTCAAGGGCATGGCGGTCAATCCGGTCGGCGGCAGCTCGGCCGAGTTCGCCAAGGCGATCGATGCGGAAATCACGCTTTGGACCGGTGTGGTGAAGGCCGGCAATCTGACTTTCAAGGAGTAGGGCCAACTCTGGAACCAAGCCGCGGGAACTGGATTATTCCTTCGTAGGGCTTCCGGAGGAGACCCCAATGAAAAAGCTTCTTACGACTGCGGCCGTCGTCGCCTTCGCGACGTCGGCCTTCGCCCAGGCTGCATTCTATGTGGTGCAGGATACTTCGACCAAGCGTTGCACCATCGTCAGCGAAAAGCCGACCGTCAAGACCATGGTGATCGTCGGCGACAGCGGCAAGGTCTACACGACCCGTACCGAAGCCGAGACCGCGATGAAGACCATCAAGATCTGTGAGACGAAGTAACTCCCAAGCGATCCGTCTAGGCAAAACCCCGGCTCCTAGGCCGGGGTTTTGTTATGCGAATCAACTTGCGACGCGCCATTGCGCTCAAAGGCTCAGACGTCCAGCATTTCTTCGCGCGCGAATTCCGCTTTCTCCTGGATGAAGTCGAAGCGCGCCTCAGCCTTGGTGCCCATCAGGCGCTCGACCGATTTCTCGGTGTCGCGGCGGTCGTCGGTGAGCAGGATCACCCGCAACAGCGTGCGCTTCTTCGGGTCCATGGTGGTTTCCTTGAGCTGGGCCGCCATCATCTCGCCCAGCCCCTTGAAGCGGCTCACCTCGACCTTGGCATTGGCGTGGAATTCCTTCTTGAGCAATTCGCTCTTGTGTTTGTCGTCGCGCGCATAGAGGTTCTTGCCGCCATGTGACAGCCGGTAAAGCGGCGGCACCGCCAGATAGAGGTGTCCGTTCTCGATCAGCTTCGGCATCTGCCGGTAGAAGAATGTGATCAGCAGTGATGCTATGTGGGCACCGTCCACGTCGGCGTCGGTCATGATGATGACGCGGTCGTAGCGCAGATCCTCGTCGCGGTAATGCACGCCGGTGCCGGAGCCGAGCGCCTGGATCAAATCCGCCAGCTGCTGGTTCTGCGCCAGCTTGTCCTTACCGGCGGACGCCACGTTGAGGATTTTTCCGCGCAGCGGCAGGATGGCCTGGGATTTGCGGTCGCGCGCCTGCTTGGCCGAGCCGCCGGCGCTGTCGCCCTCGACGATGAAAATCTCGGAGCCTTCGGCCGCGGTGTTGGTGCAGTCGGCGAGCTTGCCGGGCAGCCGCAGCTTGCGCACCGCGCTCTTGCGCGAGATTTCCTTTTCCTGCTTGCGGCGCAGCCGTTCATCGGCGCGCTCGACGATGAAATCGAGCAGCTTGGAGGCCTGGGCCGGGTTGCCGGCGAGCCAGTGATCGAACGGGTCCTTGATCGCCTGCTCGACGATGCGCGTGGCCTCGGCGGTGGCGAGGCGGTCCTTGGTCTGGCCCTGGAATTCCGGCTCGCGGATGAACACCGACAGCATGCAGGCGGCGCCGATCATCACGTCGTCGCTGGTGACCGCGGCCGCGCGCTTGCCCTGGTTCATGCGCTCCGCATGGTCCTTGATTGCTTTGGTGAGCGCGCTGCGCAAACCGGATTCGTGGGTGCCGCCGTCGGCGGTCGGGATGGTGTTGCAATAGGAGGAGAGGAAACCGTCGGCGTCGGCGGCAAAGCCCACCGCCCATTCCACCGTGCCGTGGCCGGCCGGCTTCTCCGACTTGCCGGCGAAAATATCGGGATGCACCAGGGTCTGGCCGTTGATCGTGGCTTTCAGATAATCCTCCAGCCCCTTCTCGAAATGGAAGGTGGCTTCCTGCGGCACGCCCTCGATGCCGTGCAGCAGTTCGGGGGCGCACCACCAACGGATCTCCACCCCGCCGAACAGATAGGCCTTGGCGCGCGACATCTTGAACAGGCGCTCGGGATTGAACTTGGCCTTGTCGCCGAAAATCTGCGGATCGGGCCGAAAGCGCACGCGGGTGCCGCGCCGGTTGGCGACCTTGCCGAGTTTTTCCAGTCCGGACTTCGGCTTGCCGCGCTGATAGACTTGGCGATACAGCTGTCCGCCGCGCGCCACCTCGACTTCGAGCCGCTCGGACAGCGCATTCACCACCGACACGCCGACGCCGTGCAGCCCGCCCGAAGTGCCGTAGACTTCGGAATCGAACTTGCCGCCCGCATGCAGCGTGCACATGATCACTTCGAGCGCGGATTTTTTCGGAAATTTCGGATGCGGGTCGACCGGGACACCGCGGCCGTTGTCGCTGACGGTAAGGAAGCCGTCGGCACCGACCTCGACCTCGATGAAATGGGCGTGGCCGGCCAGCGCCTCGTCCATGGCATTGTCGATCACCTCGGCGAACAGATGATGCAGCGCCTTCTCGTCGGTGCCGCCGATATACATGCCGGGCCGCCGGCGCACCGGCTCGAGCCCCTCCAGCACCTCGATGTGGCGGGCGGTGTAGGCGCCCTCGGCGCCGCCCGCAGGCTTGGCGGCGCGGGCCGCCTTGCCGGGGGCGCGGCGCTGCGCCGGCGCCTCGAACAGATCGCGGGTCTTGCCCGTTTTGGGCGCGGTTTTCTTGGCGGTTTTGGCCATGTGGATCGTGTGCTGAGAAGCCCCGGAAACGAATCGTGGAAACCGACTATGCCACGGTCGTGGCCGTATCGTGATCATGCGCAATAGTGCCGGCCTACCTCTGGCCAGCGCCGGTCGGTTACGCTAAACCGGCGGGCCGCCAGAAGGGTCCGCTCCCCGCATGTTCGCCAGCCTGCAAGCCTATGCCGACCAGATCATCGACTTCGTGCGCGTGCACCAGGCCTGGGGCCCGCCGATCGTGTTCGTGCTGGCGTTCGGGGAATCGCTCGCCTTCATCTCGCTGCTGCTGCCGGCCTGGGCGGCGCTGCTCGGCATCGGCGTGCTGATCAATCAGGGCGCGCTGTCTTTCTGGCCGATCTGGATCGCCGCCTCGCTCGGCGCCGGTTTCGGCGATTGGCTGTCGTATTGGATCGGCCAAAAGCTGGAACGCACCGTGCAGCACATCTGGCCGCTGTCGCGCCATCCCGATCTCATTCCCAAGGGCGAGCGCTTCGTGAAAAAGTGGGGCGCGCTCGGCATTTTCATCGGCCGCTTCTTCGGGCCGTTGCGCGCCTCGGTGCCGCTGGTAGCGGGCATTTTCGAAATGCCGTTCTGGCGCTTCCAGCTCGCCAATTTTTCTTCGGCCTTCGTCTGGGCGGCGGTGCTGCTGACGATCGGGGACATCGGCGCCAAGCTGTTCGGCTGGCTCTGGCCGTCCTAGCCGTGCCGTGTCCCGGGCGCAGCGCAGCACCATAAGCGCGTAACGCGCTCATGGCTAACGCTTCGCGCAGCACCGCATCCGGGACACAGCTGCCTTCCCGCGGCTCGCTCAATTCCTCAACTGGCGGATCACCGCGCCGACCACATTGGAATAGTCGTCGGTCCACACCCACAGTTTGGGATTGGGCTGCTGCAGCTCCCAATGCTGCGACTTGGCGAGCGGGCCAAAATCCTCGTCGTTGCGCGCCACCGCCGCGACCGTGCTGAGGAACTTGTATTCGCTGTCGTCCTCTTCCACGTCGGTGCCTTCGTTTAAGCGGGTGACGAAACCGTTCGCCGCCGCGATGCCGGTCACCACCGAGGCCAGTTCCAGATGCCGGTTGGAAATGTGGAATGACACGATGCCGCGCGGCGCCAGCTTCTTGGCGTAGATCGCCATCGCCTCGCGGGTCATCAGGTGGATCGGAATGGCGTCGGATGAGAATGCATCGACGATGATCACGTCATAGCTGCCGTCGGCCGCATCCTCCATGGTGAGCCGCGCGTCGCCGAGAATGATTGGCACGTCCGGCCGGCAGGTGGAGATGAAGGTGAAGCGTTCGGGATCGCGGGCGATGCGGATGGTGGCCGGGTCGATTTCATAGAAATCGACCTTGTCGTTGGGTTCGGCGCGGCAAACCAGGCTGCCGGTGCCGAGCCCGATCACCGCAAAGCGCAGCGGATTGGCGCCGCGCGCGCGGGCGGCGTCCAGCGTCTGCGCCAGCGCGGAGCCGTCGTAATAATACATGGTGGGAGCCGGACGCTCGGTGAGGGGCTTGCCCTCGGCGTCGCGGATGCGCTGACCGCCGTGCAAGGTGGTGCCGTGAGACAGCAGGCGGAAGCGGCCATCGGACGATTCCGTGATCTTGTGCACGCCGAAGAAGCTGCGCACGGTGGTCGAGCCGCTTTCGACGACGACGTGCTGCGCCGCCAGGATGAAGGCGATCACGGCGGCGAACGGCAGCGGATGGCGCCAGAACAGCACGCTCAGGATCAGCAGGCCGGCGACGATGTAGTGGAACGTGGTTTCGTCGATGTCGAGGCCCCAAGCCTTGTAGCAAATCAGCGCCAGCACGCCGAGCAGGATGCCGCCAAACAAGCCGATGCGCGCATATTGTCCCTTCGGCAGAGCGAGGCCGGGCCGGCACAGCACCGCCGCCACGATCAGGATCGGATATTCCGCTATCCAGTTGAAGAGGCGCGGCGCGATCAATGCCGCCGCGATGCCGCCGATCATGCCGCCGACCGACATCCACATATAGAACGAGGTGAGATAGCGCGCGGGCGGGCGGCGGCGCGCCAATTCGCCGTGGCACACCAGCGTGCAGACGAAGAACACCACCAGATGGATGGCGACCTGCCAGACGATCATCCTGACCGGCTCGAAGACCAGCACCGCAATGAAGCCGATGATGAAGGCGGGCTGCGCCTCGACCACCAGCCAGTGCGGGATGAGCGGCTTCGACTGGAACACGATGACGAAAGTCACGAGATAAAGCGCAAGCGGCAGCACCCAAAGGAGTGGCACGGCCGCGACGTCGGTTGAGATATGAGCAGTTACCGCTACCAGCAGCCCGGACGGCACGGCGGCGAGCGCCACCCAGGTCGCGACGTCGCGCCAGGTCGGCGGCGCGGATTCGGCGGCGTCAGCCGCCGCGGGCGCATCGGCAGTCGCCGCGCCGGCGGGCGTGCGCCATAGCAGCAGGCCGCAGACCGCGATCATGGCGATCAAGAGATAAAAACCGAGCGACCATAGCCAGGTCTGGTCGCCCAGCCGCAGCAGCGGCTCGACCGCCGCCGGATAGGTGATCAGCGCGAGGAAGCTGCCGATATTGCTGGCGGCATAGAGAAAATAGGGATCGCGCGCCGCCGGATGATCGGTACGCGCGAACCAGGCCTGCAGCAGCGAGCTGTTGGCCGACAGCGCGAAGAACGGCAAGCCGATCGAGACCGCGAACAATCCGAGCAGCCAGAATGCCTCACCCTGCGCCGGTGGGCGGCCCCAGCCGCTGGCGATGGCGAGCGGTAGCGCAAAGCAGGCGACGACCATCACCGCAAGGTGGATGGGCACCGACATGCGGCCGGGAGCAAAGCGGGTCAGCAGGTGGGCATAGGCATAGCCGGCCAGCAGAGCGGTCTGGAAAAACACCATTGCCACCGACCAAACCGACGGGGCGCCGCCAAGCTTCGGCAACACCATCTTGGCGAACATCGGCTGCACCGCGAACAGCAACGCGGCGCTGGCGAAAATCGCAGCGGTGAACGCCGCCAGCAGCATGGTATGGCGGGAGGCGGCGGGGTCGGGCGTGGCGCTGGCGGGGGAGGTAGCGGTGTCCATGTCGGCGTAGGTTATGCCGTTGCCGCCACGATAGTTGCAATAGGCTTGACCGTCATGACCGGTTCTGCCAGCGGCGCCGCAAAACCGATGGAACCGGCGAAAACACGCGACGCATTCGGCGTCGCCGCCGGTTCGGCGCGGGTAACCGGCGCCGCATGGCCGGAATAGTGCTCTGCCTCGAGTGTTCACATGATTGCGAGGGGCATTGGCCGGGATTTTTTTTGGCGTCGCTTCGCGCTATCATCGGCCGAGCGGCCCCGCAGCGGTCGCACCAGGGGGGATCTCTGATGACTGAACTCACGGCGTCGCACCATCTTGACCGGCGCGGCGGCGACCGCCGCAGCCCCACTGGCCGCCGGCCTACCGGCCATGGCCGCGGCGCCGCCGGTCGGTAAGCAGGCGCCGGGCTTTTATCGCTACAAGGTCGGCGACTTCGAAGTCACCGTGGTGACCGACGGCACCACCGTCACGCCATTGCCGCCCAATTACGTCACCAACCAGCCCAAGGAAGCGCTCGACGCCGCAATGGCGGGCGCCTATCTGCCGGCAGACCGGGCAACCCATTGGTACACGCCGATCGTTATCAACACCGGATCGAAGCTGGTCGCGATCGATACCGGCCTCGGCGCAGGCGTGTTCCAGCAGAGCAAGGGCGCTGCGGGCCAGTATCACACCAATCTGCAGGCTGCCGGCATCGACCGCAACGCGGTCGATTTGGTGATCATCTCGCACTTCCACAGCGATCACATCAACGGCCTGTTGGGCGCCGACAACAAAGCCGCGTTTCCCAACGCCGAGGTGATGATCCCAGCGGCCGAATGGGCCTATTGGATGGACGAGAGCAACGCCAGCCGCGTGCCCGACATAATCAAGGGGCAATTTGCCAATGCGAAGCGTGTGTTCGACGCGCTCGGCAAGAAGCCGACGCATTACGAAGGCGGCAAGGAGCTGGTTCCGGGAATTACCTCGATTGCCGCTCCCGGGCACACGCCGGGTCACATGGCGTACACCGTCTCAGCCGGCTCCGGCCGCCTGCTGGTGCAGGTCGACATCACGGCCGGGATGGCCCCGCTGTTCGTGCGCAATCCCAATTGGCATCTCATCTTCGACACCGACAAGCCGCAGGCCGAACAAACCCGCCGCAAGCTCTACGACATGGCTGTCGCCGACAAGCTGCCGGTGCAGGGCTTCCACTTTCCGTTCCCGGCGCTGGTCCACGTCGAGAAAGACGCGCAGGGTTACCGCCTGGTGCCGGCACACTGGAGCACCATGCTCTGACCGGCGCACGCCGATCCCACGCGTCGGAAATAAAGCGATGGCCGGGTTTTTGTCCCGGCCATCTTTTTTTGAGCGAGGTGCGGCGGATACCCAGCCGCTATTTGAGCGCGTCGGCGCCGGCCTGCGAGATCGCATCGTCGGCGCCGCCGGAGGTACCAATTGCGCCGATGATCTTGCCGCCCACCACGATCGGCACGCCGCCCGCGGAGGCCACGGCTCCGGCCAAAGTCAGTCCGGACATATCGCCTTTCATCATGCGATCGAAGAAGTCCTTGCTTGGACGGCGGTAGAGCGCGGCGGAGCGCGCCTTGTCCTGGGCGACCTTGATCACCCCATATTGCGAGTTGTCCATGCGGCGGAAATAGACGAGATCGCCTGACGGCTCCACGATCGCAATCCCCATGAACATGTTGCGCTTGCGGGCCTCGGCTTCTGCGGCGTCCGCCGCCTTCTTGGCCTGCTCCAGCGTAATCGGCGTTCCGTAGGGCGTGACCGGTGGCAGCGGCGCTGCGGCCGGCGCAGCCGGAGCCGCGGGCGTAGCGGGTGCGGGCTGCGCATTTGCCGCGGCAGCCAGCAGCAGCGCGGCGCATAACGTGAATGACGTCAAAACCGGATGTCGCATCGTCGAAGTCCTCCCGGACATTGTTTGTTGGCCCGGCCGGCATTGCCTTGGCAGGGGAACTTGCGCCGCGTGCGTCTTGCGCGCGGCTGTGCCGTTATAGGGCCGCGCGCCAAAGGCCTCAACGACGCCCGCCCCGCGCGCGCCTGCTTTATCTCCACGCCGCGCGGGAATAACTCCGCCAAACCGGGGTTTGATGCGACGATTGAACCGGCCCGGCTGGTGCGGCCGTTTCCCGAGTTCTGGCGGACTACGCGCAAGAACTGCTGTTCCTTGACCGCGGCACGTCGCGCGGCTATAGCGCTCGCCCATGACGACGACCATACAGCGCGTTTTCCGCCGCCGCCGCGCCAGCCTGGCGCGCACGCGCGATCGCATGTGATCGTCACCGTGCCGCCGGACGAGCTTCCGCGGCGTTTTGCTCCTGAAATTCTCCGCGGTATTGCCCCTCGTCCGGTCCCGTTCGACTGCGAGAAGGGTTGAGCCATGCTCAAAGAAACCAAGACCAAAGTGACCAAGACCAAAGCCAAGATCGGCGTGCTCGGCGCGTCGGGCTATACCGGTGCTGAGCTGGTGCGGCTCTTGCTGCGTCATCCGGACGTTGAGCTGGCCCTGCTGACGGCCGACCGCCGGGCCGGGCAACAGATGCGCGACGTCTTCCCGCAATTCGCGCCGTTCGATCTGCCGAAGCTTATATCGATCGATGGCATCGACTGGAAAAAGGCGAAGCTCGATCTTGCTTTCTGCGCGCTGCCCCATGGCACCACCCAAAAGGTGATCAAGGAGCTTTTGAGCAAGGCGCCCACGACCAAAGTGGTCGATCTGTCGGCCGACTTCCGGCTGGCCGATGCCGCCGCTTATGCGCGCTGGTACGGCCACGACCATCAGGCAACGGCCCTGCAGAAGGAAGCGGTCTACGGTCTTGCCGAGATCTATCGCGACACGATCAAGACCGCGCGGCTCGTTGCCAATCCCGGATGCTACACCACCGCGGCGCAGCTGCCGCTGATCCCGCTGTTGCGCGCCAAGGCGATCGATCCCGACGAGATCGTGGTCGACGCCAAATCCGGCATGACTGGAGCGGGCAGGGCGTCCAAAGAGGAGATGCTGTTCTCGGAAGTATCCGACGGCATCCACGCCTATGGCGTTGGCCACCACCGGCACATGGCCGAACTCGACCAGGAATTCAGCAAGGCAGCAGGTCGCGCGGTGACGGTCAGCTTCACCCCGCATCTCGTGCCGATGAACCGGGGCATTCTCTCAACCATCTATGTGCGGGGGCGCGGCAAGGCGTCAGCCCAGGATCTTCATGCGCTACTGTTAAAGTCCTACTTCAAGGAACCGTTCGTACATGTTCTGCCCTTTGGCCAGATGCCGCAGACCCGGCATGTGCGCGGCTCCAACATGACCTTCATCGGGGTGGCGAAGGACCGTCTGGCGGGCCGGGCCATTATCGGCTCCACCCTCGATAACCTGACCAAGGGGGCATCCGGCCAGGCGGTGCAGAACATGAACCTGATGCTGGGCTTTCCGGAAGCCGCCGGCCTGGAGCAGGTGGCGCTGTTCCCTTGAGCGTCCGCCGCCAATGAATAGATACTCTTTCGAGGTCGTCGCCTGAGGAGGTGTCCCATGTCCGCCGTTACGAAACCGACGATCCAGGCGTTTTTCGACGAGCCGACCAAGACGGTCAGCTATCTGGTGTGGGATGCTGAGAGCAAGCAGGCCGCGGTCGTCGACCCGGTGTTGGACTACGATCAGGCGCGTGGCGAAGCCTCGGTGAAATCCGCCGAGGCCATTCTCGCCGCAGCCGGCGAGGCCGGGTTGCACATCGGCTGGGTGCTGGAAACCCACGTCCATGCCGACCACCTGTCCGGGGCACCCTATATCAAGCTCAAGACCGCAGCCCAGGTTGGTATCGGCGAGCGCATCCGCGACGTGCAGCGCATCTTCCGCCCGGTATTCAACGCGACCGATGTCTCCGGCGACGGCTCCGAATTCGACCATCTGTTCAAGGACGGCGAACGTTTCCAGATCGGTAAGCTGGAGGGCGAAGTCATCTATACGCCCGGCCATACTCCGGCCTGCGTGTCCTACAAGATCGGCGACGTGGTTTTTGTCGGCGACACGCTGTTCATGCCGGATTACGGCACCGCGCGCGCCGACTTCCCGGGCGGCGATGCGCGCACGCTGTACCGCTCGATCCGGCGCATTCTGGCGCTGCCGCCGCAGACGCGCCTGTTCATGTGTCACGACTACAAATCGCCCAGCCGCGGCCATTTTGCCTGGGAGACGACCGTCGGCGAGCAGCGGGCGAACAACGTCCACGCGCATGACGGCGTGAGCGAGGACGACTTCGTCGCTATGCGCGAAAAACGCGATGCAACGCTGTCTGCGCCGGAGCTGCTGTTGCCGTCAATTCAGGTGAATATGCGGGCCGGCAAGCTGCCGCCGCCGGACAGCAACGGCGTCCGCTATCTGAAACTGCCGGTCAAGCTGGCGTCATAGCGCTCGCGCGCGTCCGGTCCTCAGCCGGCGACGCGACCGGCGCGCGCACCGGCGCGCCGTGGGTCTTGGGAATCTTGTCGGCGTACATTTGCACGAAATGGTCCTCGCCACCCGCCAGCGTAGGTGTGAGCGCCTCGTCCATATACGTAGCCGACTTCGGGTCGGCCAATACGCGCGCATGGATGCGGCGATAGCGGCGGACCAGGCTGAGCCATCGCACCGCGACTTTCAGGAAATCCCAGACCCGCCAGGGATAGAATAGCAGCGGATTGACGATCGGCATGCCGGAACGGCGCTGGGTGCGGACCTTGCGGCGGAAGAAGCCGAATTGCAGCGGGTGCACGCCTTCGATCCGCGCCGCGCCCGAGAAGACGGCGACCGAGTCGAAGATCTTCGACTTGTTGATGCCGGTGGCGACGGCGCGGCGGAAGGTCGTCTCCACGTGCTCGTCGGTATAGTAGCGCGCCCATGCGTCACGATAGACCTGCTCCCACTCTTGCTTGGACATGCGCGGATGCGCGGTGCAGGCGTGCTCCAGGTCGTATTTGTTCATGTCGGGGTCCATCGGGACGCCCTTCATGTGCAGGTTCTTATGGTCCTCCGAGCCTGGCAGCGGCGTGAGATAGAAGAATTCCAGAATGTCGATCGGCAGCTCTTGCTTGATGATCTCGATGTCGCGGGCGATCGATTCCGGCGTGTCGGTCGGGAAGCCCAGGATGTAGCCGGCATAGGTGAGCACCTTCTGCGCTTTCCAGGCCTGCAGCATGTCCCGGTATTCCCAGATCTTGTTCTGGCGCTTCTTGGTGTTGAGCAGCGATTCCGGATTGATGTTTTCCAGCCCGATGAACACCGCGGCGCAGCCGGCGCGCGCCGCCTTCTCGATGAAGCCCGGGATGCGGTGGCAGAGCGTGTCGACTTGCAGCAGCAGCCTGATCCGGAAACCGTGCTGCTCGCGCAGCTCGATGAGGCGGTCGAGGATCGGCTCCCAGTTGCGGTTGCGGGCGAAATTGTCGTCGGTGACGAAGAAGCGGGTGATGCCCTGCGCGGCATTGGCGCGCACGATCTCTTCCACGTCGTCGGCGGTGCGGTAACGCGACTTGCGGCCCTGCACATTGATGATGGTGCAGAAGCTGCACTGGAATGGGCAGCCGCGTCCGGCGTCGAAGCTCGAATAGTGCCCGGCGATGCGGGTCACCGCCCAGCGCGGCAGGACCGGCAGGGTGGCCGCGCCCATGTCGGGCATGTCGGAGAGGTAATTGTAGATCGGCTTGATCTGGCCCTGGTCGACGTCGCGCAGGATATCTGCCATGCGCCCTTCGGCCTCGCCGGCGAACAAGGTGATGCCGAGATCGAGCGCCTCGTTCAGATCAGGCGGCAGTTCGGCGAGCATGGAAATGCAGCCGCTGGCATGGAAGCCGCCGATCACGACCGGCAGGCCGGCGGCGCGGAACTGGCGCCCGAGGTCGAGCGCGCGCGGGAACTGGTTCGACTGCACGCCGACCAGGCCGACAAAGCCGCCGCCAGCGTCGCGGATCTTGCGGATCGCACCTGTTACGTCGGTGACGGTGTTGCACTCGTCGGAAGCGTCAATCTCGATTTCGACGTCGGGGCCGAGCACCTGGGCTGCCGCGCATTCGGCGATCAGACCATAGACGCTGGCGAGGCTATTGGAGGGGATGGTGGAGCGGAGCCACTGGATGACATAGCCGTCGGCGTCGTAGTGCGACGGCTTGATCAGCACGACTTTGAACTTGCGCTTTGACATGTGCAGACTACCCCAACCCACTATCACGCCTGAGATTTTACTGCCAATGATGCGACAGTCCCCGCGCCGCGCCGTGCTCCCGTCCGAACCGTTGGATCATAGCACGGCACTGGAAGCCGAAAAACGCAAAATGTGGAAACTGGCCGACCGCAGCCGCCCCTAATCCCTGACCTTTACATACCTTCCAGGCGCATCCTCGATCGGCTTGAGCTTGCCGCCGCCTGGCACGCGCGCCTTCACCTGCGCCGGGTCGTGGCGCTTGAGCCAAGCGAGCCAATCGTTCCACCACGAGCCGGGATGCTCCTTGGCCTTGGCGAGCCATTTGTCGAGGTCGGCGCCCGCGGGCTGCGGACCGGTCCAGTACTGATACTTCTTCTTGTCCGGGGGATTGACCACGCCCGCGACATGTCCGGAGCCCGACAGCACGAACCTGACCGGTCCGCCGAAGAATTTCGAGCCGAGCAGGACCGACTTGGCGGGCGCGATGTGATCCTCGCGGGTGGCGAGATTGTAGACCGGCAGCTTGATCTTCTTCAGATCGAGCGCCTTGCCGCCGATCACCATCTCGCCTTTCGACAGCTTGTTCTGCAGATAGCAGTTGCGCAGGTAGAACGAGTGGTTGGCCGCCGGCATGCGGGTGGCGTCGGAATTCCAGTACAGCAGGTCGAACGGCACCGGCGCCGTGCCCTTGAAGTAGGTGTTGATCACGTAGGGCCAGATCAGGTCGTTGGAGCGCAGCAGGTTGAAGGCGTTGGTCATCTTGCGGCCTTCCAGATAGCCGCGCTCGGCCATGTGGCGTTCGAGCGACTCGATCTGTTCCTCTCCGGCGAACACTTTGAGATCGCCGGAATAAGTGAAATCGACCTGGGCCGCGAAAAAGGTGGCCGATGTCACACGCTGATCGCGCCGCGCCGCCATGTGGGCGAGGGTGACCGCGAGCAGGGTGCCGCCGACGCAATAGCCGATGGCGTGGACCTTGCTCTCACCGGTCGCCCGCTTGATCACATCGAGCGCAGCCAGCGGACCCTCGCGCGCGTAGTCTTCGAAACCTTTATTGGCCAGACGCTTGTCCGGATTGACCCAGGAGATCAGAAACACCGTCAGCCCTTGGTCGACGCACCACTTGATGAAGGATTTGTCCGGAGTGAGATCGAGCACGTAATATTTGTTGATCCAGGGCGGCACGATCAGCACCGGACGCTTGAGCACGCTCTTGGTCGCCGGTGCATATTGGATAAGCTGCATCAGGTCGTTTTCGAAGATCACCTTGCCGGGGGTGAGCGCGAGATTGCGTCCGACCTCGAATGTTGCCAAGTCGGACTGGCGGATTTTCAGATCGCCGCCGCCGGCCGCGACGTCCTCCGCCAGCATCTGCATGCCGCGCACCAGGTTCTCGGCGTTGGAGGCAAAGGTGGCGCGCCACAGCTCCGGATTGGTCAGCACGAAATTCGACGGTGCCACCGCGTTGACGATCTGCCGCATATAGAAGTCGGCCTTCTGCGCGGTCAGCGGATCAAGCCCTTCGGAGTCCTTGATCATGCGGTCGGCCCATTGCACCGACACGAGATAAGCCTGCTTGAGGAAATCGAAGAACTGGTTGCTCGACCATTCGGGATCGGCAAAGCGCTTGTCGCGGGGGCCGGGCTCTGCCACCGGCGGCGGATTCTCGCCAGCGAGGCGCTTGGCGGCATGCGCCCATAGCTCGAGATAGGCCTTGCCGAGACGCGATTGCAATTCGAGCGCGCGCTGCGGATCGGCCAGCCAGTATTCGGCGACCTGGCCGAGCGTGCGCGCCACGTCGGCCACGTCGGTGACGAATTCGCCGTCGGCGCGGCCCTGCTCGCGCGGCTTGAGGTAGGCGGCCATCGCCTTGCCGCCTTCCTCGACCGCGCGCGCGAGGTTCTTGGCAAACTCCTCGATATCGACGGAGCTGTCCTTGCTCGGTTCCGACCGGGCTCTCACGTTGACCTCGACTTCCATCCCTATGCGCCGATCAGGCTCACATGGACCTCGCAAGTGGGGACCGCAAGGCAGCCGGAAGGGCGTCGTTAACCCTGCTCACCTACCTTGCTTTGGTCATATTACCGAAATATGGCTCGCCGCGTACACCATTGAATGAACGTCGGTTTGCCGTCTTGACGATGCCGTCTTGACGATGCCGTCTTGGGGATGCCGGCCGGCGCGCGCTGCGGCCCAGCAGGAACTGACCGGACGCACAGATGATACCGATCTCATCGCGACCGACAAAGCTGCGTCTGCCCGCATTGCTCCTGGCCTGCGCCACGGGGCTTGCCGCCTGCTCGTCCATGATCGGCGACAATCTGCCGAGCGCGGCCGGCGGGCTCCCGGAGGGCGCTCCGGCCCGCGCCGCCGCGCAACCGGCCTATCCAGCCGTGCATGAGATGCCGCCGGCGCGCGAGACCGTGACGCTCACCGATGACGAGCAGAAAAAGCTGGAAGCCGACCTGATTGCGGCGCGCGACCGCACCGACGGAGCCAACGCCACCGGCTCCACCCCCAAATCGGCTGCCCCCGCCAAGAAGAAATGATACAAGGCTCGCACCGGCCCGCCGGTCGAGAATCGGCTGCTGGGCCGTGGAGCTAGAGCATGGAAGACTTTCACCGTATCCGCCGCCTGCCGCCCTATGTGTTCGAGCAGGTCAACCGCGCCAAGGCGGTTGCGCGCAACGCCGGCGCCGACATCATCGATCTCGGCATGGGCAATCCCGATCTGCCGGCGCCTGCCCATGTGGTCGAGAAGCTGAAAGAGACCATCGGCAAGGCGCGCACCGACCGCTATTCGTCGTCGCGCGGCATTACCGGGCTGCGCCGCGCCCAGGCCGCCTATTACGAGCGCCGCTTCGGGGTGAAGCTCAATCCCGATACCCAAGTGGTCACCACGCTCGGCTCCAAGGAAGGCTTCGCCAACGTGGCGCAGGCGATCACCGCGCCCGGCGACGTGGTGCTGGTGCCGGACCCGAGCTATCCGATCCATGCCTTCGGCTTCCTGATGGCGGGCGGCGTGATCCGCTCGGTGCCGTCCGAGCCGACACCCGATTTCTTCTCGATTTTGGAGCGCGCGATCGATCACTCGATCCCGAAACCGCTCGCGGTCGTGGTCTGCTATCCGTCGAATCCGACCGCCTATGTCGCCGATCTCGACTTCTATCGCGATCTCGTGCTGTTCGCGAAGAAGCACGGCATCTTCATTCTGTCCGACCTGGCTTATGCGGAAGTCTATTTCGACGGCAATCCGCCGCCCTCGGTGCTGCAGGTGCCGGGCGCCATGGATATCGCGGTCGAGTTCACCTCGATGTCGAAGACCTATTCGATGCCGGGCTGGCGCATCGGCTTCGCGGTCGGCAACGAGCGCATCATCGCCGCGCTGGCGCGGGTGAAATCCTATCTCGACTACGGCGCCTTCACCCCGATCCAGGTGGCGGCCACTGCCGCGCTCAACGGACCTGACGATTGCATCCGCGAGATGCGCGAATGCTACAAGCGCCGCCGCGATGTGCTGGTCGAATCGTTCGGCCGCGCCGGCTGGGAGATTCCGGCGCCGCGCGCCTCGATGTTCGCCTGGGCGCCGCTGCCGGAGCCATTCCGCACCTTGGGCAGCATGGATTTCGCGACGCTTTTGGTCGAGAAGGCCGAAGTCGCAGTCTCGCCCGGCACCGGATTCGGCGAGCGCGGCGAGGGCTTCGTGCGCATCGCGCTCGTGGAGAACGAGCAGCGCATCCGCCAAGCCGCGCGCAATATCCGGCGCTTTCTTGAAACCGGGCCGGAAAAGTTGCACAATGTCGTCCCCCTCGCGAAGCGAGGCTAGTGTGGCGGTTCAGAAGTTCCCTATACTTTGCGGCTGGGTCGGGAGGGAACTTCTGAAC
>JBKKAF010000158.1:0-21334 GCA_046714775.1 Xanthobacteraceae bacterium
GGGACCCTGGTTCCGCTGCTAGGAAGTAGAAAAAGCTGGGTCCCCGCTCGCGCTCGCCCTAGCGCGTCGAAGACCCGCGTGAACGCGCTTATGGCTCGCCGACCCTCCCCTCAAGGGGAGGGATAAGAAGCAAAGCCGCTGGGTGGTCACCGGATTGCGCTGGATGAAATCGTTCTTGAGATAGACCCCGGCGGCGGGGTTGTTGCTTCACATAGGGATCGAACACGGCGGCAACGACCGGCGGGTCTAAAGTCCCTTGATCAGGCCGGCGTCGATCAACAGCCGGTTGAAGCGGCGCGCCTCGGCGCCGTTGGCGCAGCCGTAGAACAGGCCGTTACAGCGCTGCAAAATCTTCTTCTGTTCGGCAAAGGTGGAGTCGAGCGGCAGGCCGGCGGCTTCCTGGATCACCAGCGGCAGATAAGGCGCGTCGAGCGTGTCGAGTGCGGATGACAGGTCGGCCGGCCGGAAATTGATGCCCTCGATCGCATAATAGGTCATCAAGTAGCGTGGATCGTAGGCCAACAGCCGCCGCCCCAGCTCCTTCTCGTCAATATCGGGATCGATGATCAGCTTGGCGAAATCCGGCTGATGATCGCCATAGCGCACGATCAGGAACGGCTCGCCGGGAAAATCTTTCTTCAGCCGGGCCAGGAAGTCCGCATAGTCGCGCTCGGTCATCGCCTGGCGGCGCAGATACTCGTTCACCTCCGGCATCTTGTTGCCGGGATTGCGCCAGCTCGCCGGCGTGAGGTGTTCGCGGAACGCGTAATTGTAGGGAAAATGATTCTGCGTGAGATAAATGTGCAGGAACATCGGTCCGCGCTCACGTTCGCGCGCGATCATGCTGGTGCCGATGTCGAAATAGAACCGGTCGTCCTCGAACACCCCGCCGTTGATGTCCTCGCTGTCGATGAAGGTCTGCACCCCGGTGCTTTTGTAGAATGCGCGGGAATTCAGAAAGCCGCCTGGCGTCGGATACACCGTGAACGTGTTGTAGCCGCAGCGGCGCAGCGAGCGTGCCAAGCCGCGCTCCACCCGCCCGGCAGCGATGCGGGTGACGAAGAACTGGAACTGGCCGTAAGAGCGTGACGACAATCCGGCCTGCACGTTGTATTCGGTGTACCAAGTCGGGCCCCCGGCGCCTTCGACCAGGAATTTGCGCGCCTTGCCGTCGAAAGAGAGAAAGTGCGGGCCGTAGCCTTCGGGCACCTTGATGCCCGGCACCAGCCGGATGTCGAAGCTCGACTCGTCGTGGATGAGGATGATGTGCGGGCGGCGGGCGGGCGGCTGGCAGGTCTCGTCCTGGCTCGCTTTCAGGCGGCCGACGGCGGTGGCATCGGATTCCAGGTAGCCCTGCGTCATGAAGATCGACACCGCGTCGACTCCGGACCGCACGAACATCGACATGTAGTTTTCGTCGCCGAAGGCCTCGCCCGGATGCACCGGCTTCCACAGCGAGAGCCCGACGATCGCCGCGAAGGAGCCGACGGCGCCCAACAGCGCCCAACGCCGCCGCAACCGCAACGGATCGACGCGCCAGAGCAGGACCGCAAGCGGAACGCCGACCATCAGCGCAATGATCGAGCCGACGCGCACTTGAGGGAAAATGTTCCAAAGATAGGCGACGGTGTCCTTGTCGATCACCATGATGTCGATGAAACTCGCCGTCATCCAGATGGTCTCGAACTTGAAGTGCGAGACCAGCATCAGCACGACGACCATCGCCAACGACAACGCCGCCGCCAGAGCCGGCCGGCGCAGCAGCGCCAGCCAGAGAAAATTCAGCAATCCCCAGGTCAGCACGAACACGAGTTTGGGAATGATGTTGAGCTCGCTCCAGATCATCAGGCCAAGCGCCGCTAGATGCAGCGCCCCCACCAGCGCGAACGGGAGGACGCCGTGGCGGGCAATGGCGTCGGCCAGGGTCAGACGTCGCAGGATGGATGACACCAACGGACGCATGGCGGCGCGCGAGCGCTAGAGCCCTTTGATCAGGCCGGCGTCGATCAGCAGCCGGTTGAAGCGCCGGGCTTCGGCTCCCGCGTTGCAGCCGTAGAACAGGCCGTTGCAGCGCTCGAGGATCTTCTTCTGCTCGGTGAACGAGGCGTCGAGCGGCAGGCCGGCGGCCTCCTGAATGATCAGCGGCAGATAGGGCCCCTCGATGGTGTCCAGCGCCGATGTGAGGTTGCGCGGCCGGTAGTTGACGCCGTTGATGGCGTAGTAGGTGGTGTAGTAGCGCGGATCGTAATTCATGATGCGCTGGGCGATGCCGGCCTCGTCCAGTCCCGGCTCCAGCATCAGCGAGGCGAAATCCGGCTGGTGGTCGCCGTAGCGCACCAGCAGAAACTGTTCGTCGGGGAACTCGCGCTTGAGCCGCTCGAGGAACGCGGCATAGTCCTGCATGGTTGCGGACTGCCGCCGCAGATATTCATCGACCCGGAACGTGTTGCCGAGACCCTTCCAGTCCGGCGTCAGCTCGGCTTTCCAGGCATAGTCCCAGGGGAAATGGTTGGCGGCGAGATAGACGAACACGAACATCGGCCCCTTGGCGTGTTCGCGTCCGATCATCTTGGCAGCGGCGTCAAAGTAAAAGCGGTCGAGCTCGGTCTCGCTGGTGCCCATCTGACCGCGGTCGAGGAAGGTCTGCACCCCGGCGCTGGTCTGGTAGCTGCGCGCGCTCATGAAAGCGCCCATGGCCGGATAGAGCGAGAAGGTGCGGTAGCCGCAGCGCCGCAGCGCCGTCGGCAGGCCGCGCTCGACGCGGCCGGCGGCGATCTTGGTGACGAAATAGGCGAAGCGTCCGAACGAACGCGCCGACAGGCCGGACAGCACGTTGTACTCGGCGTACCAGCTCGGGCCGCCGGCGCCCTCCACGATGAAGCGGCGCGCCTTGCCGTCGAACGAGCGGAAGTAGCGGCCGTAATGCTGCGGCACCTTGACGCCCGGCACCGCGCGGATGTCGAAGCTCGACTCGTCGTGCACCAGGATGATGTGCGGGGGCCGCGTCGCCGGCTCGCAGGTCGTGGCCGGCAGCACCTTGAGCTGCTCGGTGACGGTGGCGTCCGACTCCAGCATTCCCTGGGTCAGCAGCGTCGCCACGGCGTCGACCCCGGAGCGGGAAAATTTGGAGACGTAATTGTTGCCGACAAACGCCTCCCACTCCTCCTGCGGGAACGGCAGCGACACGGCGACCACGGCGGCGAGGCAGCCGGCGAATCCGGCAGCAGCGATGCGTAGCCGCACGCGGAATGGATCGATCCACCACAGCAGCACCAGCAGGGGAACCAGCACGACCGCAGCCAGGATGGTCTTGAGGTAAAGGCCAGGAATGGTCGAGAACAGGAAACTGACCGCGTCGTAGTCGATGATCATCACATCGACAAAGCTGACGGTCATCCACAGCACGTCGTGCTTGAAGTCGGAAATCAGGCTCAGCTGCAGGACTAGCACCAGAGAAAGCACGGCCGCGATCGCCGGTCGGCGCAGCACGATCAGCCAGAAGAAATTCAGCAGGCCCCAGGTCAGCAGGAAGACCAGCTTGGCAAGGAAGCCGTCTTCGCTCCAGGCGAGGAACACGAGCGCCGCGAGATGGAGGGCTGCGACCAGCGCGATCGGGAATTTGTCACGGGCCGCCGTATTGAGGGCCGCCAGATGGCTGGTAAGCACTGTAATGGACGGGGGCATGACCACACACCCATGCCCGGCAATGAACCAACAGCCTCCGGCACACAGATGGCATTGTCATAAAACGGCATAAAACCAGTCATTGCAAGGTCGTGAAGGCCGCAACGGCACGCTGTCGGGCAAAATCGTAAACGGCGGGCGCCGCCTCTCTTGATTTGCCCGCGCCGAACGCCGCGAAACCGCGGTTCGCATCGCAAGATGAATTTTCGTTTAGCCGAAGCGCTGCGCCAGCGCCGGAACGCTGGCGGCGCGCCCAAGCAAAAGCGGCTTGCGTTGGCTCAGTTCGGCCGGGCGTAGACGCCGACCAGGCCGGTGGCTCCCTTGCTGCGGCCGGCCAGCGCCGCCAGGAATTCTTCCCGCGTCAAGCCGGGCTGCAAGGCGCTCGGCTCGAAATCGGTGGCGATCAGCGTGAACACATAATGGTGCGGCGCACCGCGCGGCGCGCAGGGCCCGAGATAATGTGGCGGCAGGCCCTGCAGGCTCTTGCCGGCGACGAATTTGTCGGAGACTTGGCTGCCCTCGCCTTCGGCAAAACCCGTGGTGGCTGCGGGAATGCCATAGGCC
Organism: Xanthobacteraceae bacterium; assembly: GCA_046714775.1. GTDB lineage: Bacteria > Pseudomonadota > Alphaproteobacteria > Rhizobiales > Xanthobacteraceae > VAZQ01. The sequence goes on from JBKKAF010000158.1 coordinate 4,249, forward strand.
ACCCATTGGCTGACACCCAGTCCGCCGCGGCCCTCCGGATCGAACAGCAGGATGGCGAAGCTCTTGGTTCCGGGCGGCGGATTGGACCACGCCAGCGCCGGCGAAATGTTCTCGCCGATACAATTGGCATTGCCTTTGAGATTGCCGCCGTGCTTGAGCGGAATGCTGCCGCCATCCTTGAACGCCGGCGAGGTCAAGGTGAAGTCGACGGCCTGAGCGACCGCCGCGTGGCACCACGCGGCTACGCCAAGAACACTGGCCGAAAGAATGCTTCCGACTGTCTGCCGCGCAAGCATGACGCCCTCCCCTCGTTTGATTTTGGGGAAGTGTAGGGAGATCGGCGGCATTTGATCAAGACGGTTGCCAAGATCGGTTGCGCAAAAGATCCACCAACGCGCGCTGCTTGATCCCCCATAGGGCGAGTGCAGCGAGCCCGTCAGTGCATATCTTGCGAGCGCAGCGAGCCCGTCAATGCAAAGTCCGTAGATCAGTTCTTCGAACGGTCTACCAGCGCCCGCTGCTTGATCCACGGCATCATGGCGCGCAGTTTGGCGCCGACGTCCTCGATCGGATGCGCCGCCATCTTGGTGCGCATGGCCTTGAACGAGGTCTGGTTGACCCGGTTCTCCAGCATCCAATCCCTGACGAACTTGCCGGACTGGATGTCGCCGAGGATCTTCTTCATCTCGGCGCGCGTCTCGTCGGTCACCACGCGTGGGCCGGAAACATATTCGCCGTATTCCGCGGTATTGGAGACCGAATAGTTCATGGTAGCGATGCCACCCTCATAAATGAGGTCGACGATCAGCTTCACCTCGTGCACGCATTCGAAATAGGCCATCTCGGGCGCATAGCCGGCATCGACCAGGGTCTCGTAGCCGGCCTTCATCAATTCGACCAGGCCGCCGCACAACACCGACTGCTCGCCGAACAGGTCGGTCTCGCATTCCTCGCGGAAGGTGGTTTCGATGATACCGGCGCGTCCGCCGCCGATCGCCGAGCCGTAGCTGAGCGTGAGATCGTGGGCATTGCCGGAGGAATCCTGGTGCACCGCCATCAGCACGGGCACGCCGGCGCCGCGCTGGTATTCCGCGCGCACGGTGTGGCCGGGGCCCTTGGGCGCGATCATCATCACGTCGAGGTCCTTGCGCGGCTCGATCAGGTTGAAATGCACGTTGAGTCCATGGGCGAACATCAGCGCGCCGCCCTGCTTGAGATTGTCCTTGATGCTGTCGCGGTAGATATCGGCCTGCAGCTCGTCGGGCGTCAGCATCATCATGACGTCGGCCCATTTGGCGGCCTCGGCCACTTCCATGACCTTGAGCTTCTCGCCCTCGGCCTTCTGGACCCCCTGCGAACCCTTGCGCAGCGCCACCGCCACGTCCTTGACGCCGGAATCGCGCAGATTGAGCGCATGGGCATGGCCCTGGCTGCCATAGCCGATGATGGCGACCTTCCTGCCCTTGATCAGGTTCAGGTCGGCGTCGCGGTCGTAGTAAACACGCATCGAAAACTCCCAGCTCACATTGATATAGGTCGTTGGCGGTCTCGCCGCTTTATGGACGGTTCGAATGGCGGGTCAAGCAGGAAGCGCGATCGAGCCGTCCTCGCGCAGCAAAAAATGCGGATTCCAAGCCACCTCCCAGAGATGGCCATCGGGATCGGCAAAATAGCCTACGTAGCCGCCCCAGAAAGCGTCCTTTGCCGGCTTTACGAGGCGGCCGCCGCTGCGGATCGCAAGCGCCAGAACGGCATCAACCTCAGCTTTGTCGCGGCCGTTGTAGGCGACCGTGATCCCAGAAAAGCCCGTTGCCGCGTTCTCGACCCCAAGGTCCCTGGCCAACTCCGAACGACCATAGAGCGACAACGCGATCCCCCCAAGCTGGAAGAACACGACGCCCTCTGCCTTGCTGCCCGCGGCGCACCAGCCAAGCGCTTCGTAAAACCGACGGCTTGCGTCCAAATCGCGCACGCCTAGCGTAATGAGGGAGAGCCGCTGCTCCATGCCCGTCACATACCCTCCGGACCGCGGGCGATCGCCACGATGCCGGTGCGCGAGACCTCCACCAGGCCGAGCGGCAACATCAGCGCGACGAAAGCCTCGATCTTGTCGCTGGCGCCGGTGATCTCGAACACGAAACTCTCGGTGGAGGCGTCGATCACGCTGGCGCGGAAGGCATCGGCCAGCCGCAGCGCTTCGACCCGCTGTTCGCCCTTGCCGCGCACCTTGACCATGGCGAGCTCGCGCTGCAGCGCCGGCCCGCTGATGGTCATATCGACCACGCGATGCACCGGCACCAGGCGATCGAGCTGGTTCTTGATCTGCTCGATCACCATCGGCGTGCCGCGGGTGACGATGGTGATGCGCGACAGGTGCTTCTCGTGCTCGGTCTCCGACACCGTCAGCGAGTCGATGTTGTAGCCGCGGCCGGAGAACAGCCCGATGACGCGCGCCAGCACGCCCGGCTCGTTGTCCACGATCACCGACAGCGTGTGGTTTTCGACACCCTGCGCCTGGGGCGCGGCGGGGTAATGGGTGGTGGTGTTCATGACTCAACCTTTGTACGCAAACTCTCAAACGGTTAGGGTGCCAGCTCCGCCCTCATCCTGAGGAGCCGCGCGAATTTAGAAGGGCCCGATCTCGGGTAAACCCGAGATCGGATGGCGGCCTCCTTTCAGGATGAGGCCCTGCAGCGCCGCTACACCATCACCTTGCCCTCTTCGGTGATGGCGTCCTCGACGCTGACGCCGGCGTCGCCGAGCAGCATCTCGTTATGGGCGCGGCCCGACGGGATCATCGGGAAGCAGTTCTCGTTGGGATCGACCACGCAGTCGAAGATCACCGGCTTCTTCACGTCGATCATCTCGCGGATGGCGCCGTCGAGATCGCCCGGCTTCTCGCAGCGGATGCCGACCCCGTGATAGGCGTCCGCCAGCTTGACGAAATCCGGCAGCGCCTCGCTATAGGAATGCGCATAGCGCCCGCCGTGCAGCAGTTCCTGCCACTGGCGCACCATGCCCATATACTGGTTGTTGATGACGAAGATCTTGATAGGCAGATCGTACTGCGCCGCCGTCGACATTTCCTGCATGGTCATCTGCACCGAGGCTTCGCCGGCGATATCGATGACCAGCGAATTGGGATGCGCGAGCTGCACGCCGACCGCGGCCGGCAGGCCGTAGCCCATGGTGCCCAGGCCACCGGAGGTCATCCAGCGGTTCGGCTCCTCGAACCTGTAGAACTGCGCCGCCCACATCTGGTGCTGGCCGACCTCGGTGGTGATGTAGGTGTCGCGGTCCTTGGTCAGTTCGTACAGCCGCTGGATGGCATATTGCGGCTTGATGATCTGGTTCGAGTTCTTGTAGGACAGCGACTTCTTCGCGCGCCATTTGTCGATCTGCTTCCACCAGTCCGTGAGCGCCGTCTTGTCGGGCGTGACCGCGCCGGAGCGCCACAGCCGCACTATGTCCTCGAGCACATGGGCGCAGTCGCCGATGATCGGAATGTCGACCTTGACGTTCTTGTTGATCGACGACGGGTCGATATCGACATGGATCTTTTTGGAGTTGGGCGCGAAGGCGTCGAGCCGGCCGGTGATGCGGTCGTCGAAGCGCGCGCCGATGCAGATCATCACGTCGCAATCGTGCATCGCCCAGTTGGCTTCCCAGGTGCCGTGCATGCCGAGCATGCCGAGCCATTGCGGATCGGAGGCGGCATAGGCGCCGAGCCCCATCAACGTCGAGGTGATGGGAAAGCCGGTGAGCTTGACGAATTCGCGTAGATAATGGCTCGCCTCGGGGCCGGAATTGATGATGCCGCCGCCGGTATAGAACAGCGGGCGCTTGGCCTGGCGCATCAGCTCGATCGCCGCCTTGATCTTGTCGAGGTCGCCCTTGAGCTTTGGCTTGTAGGTCTTGTGCTCGACGTTCTTCGGGCCCTGGTAGATGCCCTTGGCGAACTGGATGTCCTTCGGGATATCGACCACCACCGGGCCGGGGCGGCCGTGGGCGGCGACATAGAACGCCTCGTGCAGCACGCGCGCCAGGTCGTTGACGTTCTTGACCAGGTAATTGTGCTTGGTGCACGGCCGCGTGATGCCGACGGTGTCGCATTCCTGGAAGGCATCGTTGCCGATCAGGTGCGTCGGCACCTGGCCGGTGATGCAAACGAGCGGAATGGAATCCATCAGCGCGTCGGTGAGGCCGGTGACCGCATTGGTGGCGCCGGGACCCGACGTCACCAGCACGCAGCCGACCTTGCCGGTGGAGCGCGCATAGCCTTCGGCGGCATGCACCGCGCCCTGCTCGTGACGCACCAACACGTGCTTGATGCGCTGCTGCTTGAACAGCTCGTCATAGATCGGCAGCACCGCGCCGCCGGGATAGCCGAACAAATGCTCGACGCCCTGATCGGCGAGTGCCTCGAGCACCATTTCGGCGCCGGTCATTTCCTTGCTCATGGTCCACTCCACCCAGCCGTTTCAGGCAATCAAAAAGGGGCTGCTAAGCCCCTGCCGGCGCACCGCATTCACGCGGAGGGCTAGCCATCCGCTGCGGTACGCCTAGGGAGGGCCACGGTAATAAAATTGCGCACGACATCGACCTTTCGTCATTTCCTTGCGCGGTTTATAGGAGCCCTGAAATCGATGGTCAAGTCCCAATCGGCCGCCCTTGCGAGCGGCTTTCACTCTGATAAACTAGTCGCCGACTAGTCGGAATATGGCAATGGATGATAAAACCCACCCAACCACCGTTGGAGCCTACGAAGCCAAGACCAAGTTCTCCGAACTGATTGCACGGACCGAACGGGGGGAAAGCTTTCTGGTGACCAAGAACGGACGCCCGGTCGCACGGATCGCACCCGTCGAGGGATTCGATCGAGAACGCGCCAGCCGCGCCGCCGACCGCATCCGCGCGCTCGCCGCCACCGTCGACCTCGGTGACCTGAACTGGGACCAGATCAAAGCGTGGCGCGATGAAGGGCGGCCATGACGCGGCCCATCGTCGACAGCTCGGTCGCCACGGCGTGGTGCTCAACGTCGCAAGCGACGCCATTATCGGAGGCCGCGTTGGAAGCCGCGACCCGGTTCGGCATGCTGGTACCGACGCATTTCCAGCTTGAGGTCGCAAATGCGCTTTGGCAGCTTGAACGCCGCAACCGGATTGCAACAGCGGAGGTAGACGCGTTCTTGGTTGCCATCGCCCAACTCTCGGTCGAGGTCGATGCGGCTGCGCAGGCGCAGACGTTCGAACTGATCGTGCCGATCGCGCGCCGCTTCGATCTCACCACCTATGACGCGGCCTATCTTGAGCTTGCACTGCGCACCGGCCTTTCACTGGCAACCCGCGATGCAGCGCTCGCTGCTGCGGCAAGACAGGCCGGAGCCATCCTGCTCAACGCCTAGCAGCAAGTTCAGCCTGCATGACGCTGGCAGCCTGCTCGGGCGCCAGCCAAGTCCAGTCCGGCAACTGGTGCCGGAACCAAGTGCCCTGCCGCTTGGTGTAGCGGCGGGTGTCGCGCTTGCCGCCTTCCGCGGCCTCCGCGAGGCCGATCTCTCCCTGCAGATGGCGGATCAGCCAGGGCACGCCATGGGCCTTCATCGCCGGCAGCGACGGGTCGAGGCCGCGGACCATGAGCCTTTGCACTTCATCGAGCGCGCCGGCGGCGAGCATGGCGTCGAAACGCGCGTCGATCCGCCGGTAGAGTTCGGCGCGATCCACCGCAAGGAAGATCTTGAGCGCTCGCGTCCCATCGACCGGCGCCGGCATGCCGTCGCGATGCCAGTCGGCAAGCGAGCGGCCGGTGGCAAGATGCACTTCCAGCGCGCGGGTGATGCGGGCGCGGTCGCCGGGCATCAAGCGCTGCGCGCTCGCCGGATCGCGTTGCATGAGCTCGGCATAGAGCGGCGCCACGCCGTCGCGTTGGAGCCGCAGGCGCACCGCGGCGCGGATCTCGGCGGGCACCGGCGGTACCGCCGCGAGCCCTTGCACCAGCGCCTTGAAATAAAGCCCGGTGCCGCCGACCACGATCGGCAGCCGTCCGGCGCGGTTGGTGTCTGCGATCGCTGTGCTGGCGTCGACGCACCAGCGCCCGACGGAATAGTTCTCGGCCGCGTCCACATGGCCGAAGAGCGCATGCGGCAGGCGCGCCTCATCCAGCACCGGCGGCCGCGCGGTGATGAGGCGCAGATCGCGATAGACCTGCATGGAATCCGCATTGATCACCACGCCGCCGTGCTGTTCGGCTAAGGCCAGCGCCAGCGCCGATTTGCCGCTCGCGGTCGGGCCTGCGATCAGGATGGCGGCGGATTTGCTCACGAGCGGCCCAATCGGCAGGAACGGCGATGCGCAAGCATCAATGCGATCAGTGTAGAGAGCGCCAAAGCCGGTGCAACCGGCGCGCATCGGGCGCTTGGTTGACGGGCCGCGGATCGCTTCGATAGCATACGAAGGTTCGATCTCCAGCACGGGAATCCCATGAAAATCCTCGGCGCCGTGACGGCTGCAGCCCTCCTCTTGGCCCCGTGCGCGGCTTCGGCGCAGAGCGATTTCTTCAAGGGCAAGACGCTCGAAGTTTTGGTCGGCTTCTCGGCCGGCGGCGGTTACGACGCCTATGGGCGCGCGCTCGCGCGCTTCTACGGCAATCACATTCCCGGCAATCCCACCGTCGTGGTGCGCAACATGCCAGGCGCCGGCAGCCTCGGGATGGTCAACCACATCAATGCAGTGGCGCCCAAGAACGGGCTGACCATCGGCATTTTCGACCCGTCTCTGATCATCGCTCCGCTGCTCGGCGGCACCAATGCCAATTACGACGCCAGCAAGCTCACATGGATCGGCAGCATGGCGGGCGGCACCAATGTCTGCATCACCTGGCATGCCTCGCCGGTAAAGGCCTGGAGCGATCTCGTCGGCAGCGCGACCCCGCTGCCGTTCGGCACCACCGGCCCGGCCGACTCGCGCTATCAGCACACCGCGATTCTGCGCAACATGTTCGGCGCCAAGATCCAGATCATTCCCGGCTATACCGGCAGCAGCGAGGTGCGGCTCGCCATGCAGCGCGGCGAGATCGTCGGCAATTGCGGGGACTCCTGGAGCAGCCTGAAGAGCACCGCGGCCGATTGGCTGCGCGACAAGCAGATCAATATCGTCGCGCAATTCGCGGTCGAGAAACATCCCGAGCTGGTCAACGTTCCGCTGATCGTCGATCAGGCGAAGTCAGATCTGCAGAAGGCGGCGCTGCGGCTGCTGCTCGGCCCGCAGGTGTCCGGCCGGCCATTCATCGCGCCGCCCGGCGTGCCGCCGGAAAACGTCGCCGTGCTGCGGCGCGCCTTCGACGCCACCATGAAGGACTCGGAATTCCTGGCGGCGGCCAATAAGATGAACCTGGAGATCGAGCCGGTCACCGGCGAGGCGGTCGAGAAGCTGGTCGCCGACATTTACAAGACGCCGGCGGAAGCCGTCGTCGCCGCGCGCGAGGCAATCAAGTAGTTGGGGGGCTGTGTCCCGGATGCGTACCGAATTCCTGGCCGTTGCCGTCCTCATCGCGGCGGCAATCGTCACCGGGGTTTGGACGGTCGGCGATTACGGAATCACCGTCGATGAATACAATGCGGACGATTATGGCCTCAAGGCGCTCGCCTGGTACACGAGCGGATTCACCGACCGCCGCACCTTCCAGGCGGTCGAAGAAACCCTTTGGTACTACGGTCCCTGGTTTCACATTCTGACGACGGTCGTCCAGTCGCTCGACATCGCCGAGCACTGGACGACCCGGCATGCCATGAATTTCCTGCTGGGCGTCGCCGCGATCGCGGCGCTGTATCCGATCGCGCTCCTTGCGATCGGCCGCTGGGCGGGCCTGATCGCGATCGGCCTGTGCCTCACGACCGGCTACCTCTACGGTAGCATTTTCTTCACGCCAATCGACGTCCCGTTTATGTTTGCCATGACCTGGGCGACCTTCGCGATCGTTCTGATGGCGTCGCGGATCGTGCCGTCGTGGCCAGCGACCATCGCCGCGGGAATATTGACCGGCCTTGCCATCGCGACGCGTTCCTCGGGAATCATTACGCATGTCTTTCTCGCCGGCGCGATGATTCTGTGCGGCCTGGAAGCCGTACTGGATCGCCGCGGCTCCGCGCACAAGCGCCTGCTGCGGATCGTCATCCGCACTGCTGCGGCCGTTCTGATCGCCTGGGTGACGGCTATCGCGCTATGGCCGTGGCTGCAGATCGGCAATCCGTTCACTCAATTCTGGGAGGCGTTCCGGTATTTCGCCAATCATCCGATGTCGTTCGGATTTCCGACTTGGGGCCGCGACGTCACGAGCAACGCGCTGCCGTGGTCCTACATCCCGGGACAACTGGCGGCGCGCTTGCCGGAGGGATTCCTGTTGCTGCTGGTCGTCGGGCTGGCGGCCGGCGTGGCGACCGCAGCCGGATTCCTACGCCACGGCACCCTTGCGCTCGCGTCGCGGCGCCTGGCCGGCTTGCAGGTCTTGATGCTGGCCACGGCGCGATCCCGCCTGCTTCTGATCGTCTGGGCGGCGGCGATTCTGCCGATCGCCTTCGTCATGGTGCAAGGTTCGACACTGTACGATGGGATCAGGCACGTCCTGTTCCTGATTCCGATGCTGGCGCTGATTGCCGGGTACGGATTCGTCCGGCTCCTTCCGCTGCTGCGCCGATTTCCGATTTCGTCGGCCGTTGCCGGAACCGCTTATGCGGGCTATGCGGTGGTGACGCTGGTTTTGCTGCACCCGCTGCAATACGTGTCATTCAATGTTTTCGCCGGCGGCGTGCACGGCGCTTATGCGCGCTTCGACCTGGATTACTGGTCGATCGCCGCGCACACGGCGCTGCGGCGCCTGGAAAGCCGGCTCGACCTCGTCTCCAGATTTGCCGACAACCCGCCGAGCCTCATGATCTGCATCGGCCATCGCGAGGGATCGGTGACGCCGATGTATCGGCGGCCCTGGCGGCTCGAGGTCGATCCTGGAAAGGCGGACTATGTCATCGAAACGGAGCGATGGCGTTGCGTGGAGAAGCGGCCGTTGGTCCTGATTGACGAAGTCAGACGAAATGATCGGACATTTGCCTGGATTTATGCTCGGCAGTCTCCTCGGGATGCCGCTCAGGAACCCCGGGCGGATCGCTGACGGAAGAAACTGAGACGACGCCGCGATCGTCGTCGCCGATAGCGGTCCGGCAAACCGATCTCATGATTTCGGCACCGATATTGAACCCGCCGCCGTCGCGGACTAGAACCCGGGCTCCGACCCGAAGGAGAGCCCCCGTTGCCGCTTATCCAACCCTTTCGCGCCTTGCGCCCGGCGCCCGGCCGCGCCGCCGAGGTGCTGGCGCCGCCCTATGACGTGCTCTCCAGCGCCGAGGCACGCGCGCGCGCCCAGGGCAAGCCGTGGAGCTTTCTGCACATCTCCAAGCCGGAGATCGACCTCGATCCGGCGACCGACCCGTACGACCGCGCGGCCTATGCCAAGGCGGCCGAGAACCTCGAGCGCATGGTGGCGGCTGGCATCCTGATGCGCGAGCGCAAGCCGAGCTATTACGTCTATCGCCTCAGCTGGCGCGAGATGCGGCAGACCGGATTGGCGGCCGTCGCGTCGATCGCCGACTACGAGAGCAACCGCATCCGCAAGCATGAGCACACCACGCCGCTGAAAGAAGACGACCGCGTGCGCCAGATCGAGGCGATCAATGCACAAACCGGCCCGGTGATGATCGGCTATCCGGCGGCGCCGGACATCGATGCCGTGCTGGCCACCGCCGCCACGGGGCAAAAAGCCGACGTCGACGTCACCGCCGACGACGGCGTGCGCCATCAGATGTGGGTGGTGGGCGACCAAGCGGTCATCGACCGGCTCACACGCGCGGTCGACGCGCTGCCGGCGATTTACATCGCCGACGGCCATCACCGCTCGGCCGCGGCCGCGCGGGTGGCGCGCGCGCGCGGCGTTGACGGCTCGCACCGCCATTTCCTCGCAGTGCTATTTCCGCATCACGAGATGACCATCCTCGACTACAACCGCGTGGTGCGCGACCTGAACGGCCGCAGCGCCACGGACTTTCTCGCGGAGCTTGGGCGACATCTCGATGTGACGGCGTCGCCGCACCCGGTGCGCCCCGAGGATCGCGCCGAGTTCGGCATGTATCTCGCAGGCCAGTGGTACCGCGTGACGGTGCGGCCGGAGCTCGTCCCCGAGACGGACGCGATCGGGCGGCTGCCGGTGACGCTCTTGGCGCGCCATGTGCTCGAGCCGCTGCTCGGCATCAAAGATCAGCGCACCGACAAGCGCATCGATTTCGTCGGCGGCGGGCGCGGACTGGCGGAGCTGGAGCGGCGCGTGTCCTCAGGCGAGATGGCGGCAGCCTTCGCGCTCTATCCCACGCAGATGGACGATTTGATGGCGGTGGCGGACGCCGGCGGAATCATGCCGCCGAAATCCACCTGGTTCGAGCCGAAGCTCGCCGACGGCATGGTCAGCCACGTGCTGGATTGAGGGCGGAGAGGTCGCTTACGTCATTCCGGGGCGGGCCATCCAAGTCGGCTATTGCCGACTTGCATCTAAATTCCGATCTCCGGGTAAACCCGAGATCGGTATCGATACTGCGCAAGTTGGCTATAGCCGACTTGCGTGCGCGGGCACCTCAGGATGACGGCGAGCAGTTTTACTGCAAGCTCAGCGGCACGAAGCGGGTCTCGCCATCGGCGCCCGCCACCACCAGCAATGCCACGCGGCGGCCGTCCTTCTTGAGCTTGTCGATCCGGGCCTGGAAGTCGTCGGCGCTCGCCACCACCTCCTGCGCCACTTCGACGATCACGTCGCCGGCATTGAGCCGCCGGTCGGCCGCCGCCGAGGTTTGCTCGACGCCGACGATCACGATGCCCTTCACCGTGTCCTTGATCTTGAATTTCTTGCGCAGATCGTCGGTGAGATTGGACAGCTCGAGGCCGAGCGTCTTCTTGACCACGGTTTTCTGTTCGGGCTGCGGCTCGGCCGGCTTGGTCAGCGACGCCTGCTTCTCGCCGTCTTCCAGACGGCCGAGAGTGACCATCTTGGTCATCTCCGCGCCCTTCCGGATGATCACCACCGGCACTTCCTTGCCGACGGGTGCGTCGGCCACTACGCGCGGCAGGTCGCGCATCTCGCGGATATCCTTGCCGTCGAACTTGACGATCACGTCGCCCGGCTCGATGCCGGCCGGCTTGGCGGGGCCGCGTTCGTCGATGCCCGCCACCAGCGCGCCGCGCGCCGGCTTGATGTTGAGGCTCTCGGCGATCTCTTCGGTGACCTGCTGAATGCGCACGCCGAGCCAGCCGCGCCGGGTCTCGCCGAACTGCTGCAGTTGATTGATCACCGCCACCGCGGTCTTCGACGGCACCGCGAAGCCGATGCCGATCGAGCCGCCGGACGGCGAGATGATCGCGGTGTTGACGCCGATCACTTCGCCGTCGAGGTTGAACAGCGGGCCGCCGGAATTGCCGCGATTGATCGAGGCGTCAGTCTGGATGTAATTATCGTAAGGACCGGAATTGATGTCGCGGTTGCGCGCCGAGACGATGCCGGCGGTCACCGTGCCGCCCAGGCTGAACGGATTGCCGATGGCAACCACCCATTCGCCCAGCCGCAGCTTGTCGGAATCGCCGAACTTGACCGCCTTCAGCGGCTTGTCGCTCTTCACCCGCAGCAGCGCCAGATCGGTCTTCTGATCGCGGCCGATGATCTCGGCCTTGAGGCGGGTGCCGTCATTGAGAATGACGGTGATCTCGTCGGCTTCCGCGATCACGTGGTTGTTGGTCACGACGATGCCGGAGGCGTCGATGATGAAGCCGGAGCCGAGCGAGTTGACGCGGCGCGGGGTGCGCTCGCGGTTCTGCTCGCCGCCGCCGCCGCGGTCGCGGCGGTTGAAAAAGTCCTTGAACAGGTCCTCGAGCTGCGGGTCGTTCGGCATTTGCGGCAGCGGGGTGTTGCGCGTTTCAGCCGCCCGCTGCGTGGTCGAGATGTTGACCACCGCGTCGATCACTTTCTCGGAAATATCGGCGATCGCATCCGGCCCGCGCGCGGCCGAGGGAAGCGTGAGCGCCGGCAATGCCAGCGCCGCCGCCGCCACCGCGACCAGAACCGGGCGGCGGACCTGCCGGGAAATTTGGGCGAGAGGACCGAGCATGGATGTCTGAGCTCCAGAATGTGCCGGCAGGAGAGTGCTCCCGCCCGACCGCGTACGCAAGGTAGTATCCGGCCGCGAACTAGGCGTGTGGATTGGGGCGGAATCGGGACCGCCGAACGCGGCCGCGCCGGCGGCGCAAGCCCTCAGCCGCGCATCAGCCAGATCAGCAGGACGCCGAGAACAGCCGACACCACGCCGGCGATGCGCAGCGATTGTTCGGGGGTTTCCAGGGCATGGGCCGCCAGTCGCTTCGCTGCCGTCGGAAAGGCCGCGAACAGCAGCCCCTCGATGGCAAGCACGAGACCGATGGCCACGACGAATTCGGACATCTTTTTCGACCGCGATCAGCCTGCGGGCCGGACGCTATTGCGGGGCGCCCTCACGCGGCTTGCCGGTGGACGTGCTGAAGAAGCGGAAGAACTCGGAATCCGGCTTCAGCATGAACCGCGTGTCCTCGTGCTTCAGCCCGGCCTCGTAAGCCTGCATCGAGCGATAGAAAATGAAGAACTCCGGATCGCGTCCGAACGCATCGGCGAAGATGCGGTTGCGCTCGCCATCGCCCTCGCCGCGGATCTGCTCGGCCTTGGCGGTCGCCTCCGCGATCAGCACGGTGACGTCGCGGTCGGCGCGGGCGCGGATTTCCTGCGAGCGCTGGCTGCCTTGGGCGCGGAACTCGGCGGCTTCACGCTGCCGCTCCGTCTGCATCCGCTGATACACCGCCTGGCTGTTCTGCTCCGGCAGATCGGCGCGGCGGATCCGCACGTCCACCACCTCGATGCCGAAATTGGCGGCCTCGCGGTCGACCTGCTCGCGGATGCGCGACATCAGCTGCGCGCGCTCGTCACGCACCAATGACTGGAACGAGGATTCGCCCAGCACGCGGCGCAGCGATCCGTTCAGCAGGGTCGACAGCCGCGAATTGGCGGCGTCGATATTGCCGACCGATTGGTAGAACTTCAGCGGATCGGTGATCTTGTAGCGGGCGAAGGCGTCGACCACCAGCCGCTTCTGATCGGATGCGATCAGTTCCTGGGAGGGATTCTCGAGGTCGAGAATGCGCTTGTCGATATGGATCACGCTGTCGATCAGCGGGATTTTGTAGTGCAGCCCGGGCTGCGTGACCACGCGCACCGGCTCGCCCAGCCGCACCAGAAGCGCCTGGCGGGTCTGATGCACCGTGAACATCGCGCTGTAGGCCACGATCAATCCGATGATGATGAGAACGGCCAGTGAGCCGCCGACGATATTGAGCCTCATCGGGCGCCTCCCGCCGGGCCGGTCGGGCGCGCCTGGGTCGATGGCTGCGGCTGCCGTTTCAGCTCATTGAGCGGCAGATAGGGAACCACGCCGCCCTGGATACCGGGATCCATGATGATCTTGTCGGTGCCCGCGAACAGCCGTTCCATGGTTTCGAGATAGATGCGCTGGCGGGTGACGTCAGGCGCTTTCTTGTATTCGTCATAGACCTGCAGGAAGCGAGCGGTCTGCCCCTTGGCCTCGGCGACGGTCTGTTCGCGATAGGCTTCGGCCGATTGCGTGACCTGCGCCACCCGTCCGCGCGCTTCCGGCAGCACGCGGTTGGCATAGGTCTGCGCCTCGTTCTGGGCGCGCTCAAGATCGGCGCGCGCCGCCTGCACGTCGCGGAAGGCGTCGATGACCTGGGCCGGCGGATCGACCTTCTGCATCTGCACCTGGGTGATCAGGATGCCGGCGCCGTAATCGTCCAGCGTCTTCTGCATCAGCTCCTGAACGGCGCCCTCGGTCGCCTGCCGCGCGCCGGTCAGGATCGGCTGGATGTTGGAGCGGCCGATCACTTCGCGCATGGCGCTTTCCGCCACCGCCTTCACCGTGCCTTCGGGCTGCTGGATGTTGAACAGATAGAAGCCGGCGCCGTCGGGCTTGATCATCCAGAACACCGAGAAATCCACATCGACGATGTTTTCGTCGCCGGTGAGCATCAGGCTCTCCTCCGGCACGTCGCGCATGCTGGCGCCGCGGCGTGCGTCTTCGACCATCCGCATGCCGACGTCGATGCGGTTGACGCGGGTGATCTTCGGGGTGAGCACGGACTCGACCGGATAGGGCAGATGGTAGTTCAGGCCGGGCCTGGCGTCGCGCACATAGGCGCCGAACCGCAGCACCACGCCGAGCTCGTCGGGCTGCACCCGGAAGAAGCCGGAGAAACCCCAGATCACGATCGCGGCGAGTGCGATCAGGCCGACGCCTTTGCCGCCGAGATTGCCCGGCATGAAGCCGCGCAGCTTGTCCTGGCTGCGGCGCAACAGATCCTCGAGGTTGGGCGGCGTGGGGCCGGACGATTGCGGTCCCTGGCCCCAGGGACCTTTGCCGCCCGATCCGCCTCCACCCCAGGGCCCTCCGCCCTGATTGCTCCACGGCATCAGATATCTCCTCATTTCCGCCCTGAGGCGGCAGCGATGTCGGATTGGGATGGGTTATAGAAGAGGTACCGGCGCGTTACAACGCGCCTTCCGCTTCATGCGGCGCCAAAGCGCAGAGACGACGCAAAGCCGCAAATCACCATTAACCGCTGCCCTCGCCCACCGGCGGCGCGCGCCTCCCATAGAGCACGCGGCTGAAGCCGGCGGCATCCTCCGGCCCCGGCTGGTGCTCGGAGCGCTCGATCTCATCCCAGATCCTGGCATCGATTTCGGGAAACACCGCGTCACCGTCCGGGCGCAGATGCACGCGCGTGATCACCAGCCGGTCGGCGCGGCCGACGGTCTGCCGGTAGATTTCGGTGCCGCCGATCACCGCGATGGCGTCGGCGCCGCGCCGCAGCGCATCGCCGCGCGCCGCGGCGAGCGCCGCATCCAGGCTCGCCGCAACCAGCGCGCCCGGCGCCGAAAAATTCTTGTCGCGGCTGATCACGATATTGGTGCGGCCGGCGAGCGGCTTGCCGATCGAGGCAAAGGTCTTGCGGCCCATCACCACCGGCTTGCCCATGGTGACCGCGCGGAAATATTGCAGGTCGGATTTCAGCCGCCAGGGCAGTCCGCCGCCCTGCCCGATCACGCCGTTGTCGGCGACCGCGGCGACCAGCACGATCGGAACGCGCGCGGCATGGTCGCGCGGCGGCGCGCTACTGCCCCCCGGCTGTCCGTTCACACCGCCACCTGCGCCTTGATGTGCGGATGTGGGTCGTAGCCTTCGAGGGAAAAATCCTCATAGCGGAACGCGAACAGGTCGGTGACCGCCGGATTGAGCGTCATGCGCGGCAGCGCGCGCGGCAGGCGCGAGAGCTGCAGCCGCGCCTGTTCCAGATGATTGAGATAGAGATGCGCGTCGCCGAACGTGTGCACGAACTCACCCGGCTGATGCCCGGTGACCTGCGCCACCATCAGCGTCAGCAGCGCATAGGAGGCGATGTTGAACGGCACGCCGAGAAAGACGTCGGCCGAGCGCTGGTAGAGCTGGCAGGACAGCCGCCCCTTCGCGACATAAAACTGGAACAGGCAGTGGCAGGGCGGCAGCGCCATCTTGTCCACGTCGGCCGGGTTCCAGGCGCTGACGATCAGCCGGCGCGAATCGGGGTTGCGGCGAATCGCGGTCACCACATTGGCGATCTGATCGATGGCTTGCCCGTCCGCCGCCGGCCAAGAGCGCCACTGCCGGCCATAGACCGGGCCGAGCTCGCCGCGCTCGTCGGCCCATTCGTCCCAGATGCGCACGCCGTGCTCGTTGAGATATTTGATGTTGGTGTCGCCGGCCAGAAACCAGAGCAATTCGTGGACGATCGACTTCAGATGCAGTTTCTTGGTGGTCAGCATCGGAAAGCCCTGGGCGAGATCGAACCGCATCTGATGGCCGAACACCGACAAGGTGCCGGTGCCGGTGCGGTCGTGTTTTTCCGCACCGTCGGCGAGGATGCGCTCCATCAGATCGTGATATTGGCGCATGGCTTAAGGGTTCCGCGTCGCTTGGCCGGGGCGACTCGGGGGATTCTAGAGCATGATCTCGAAAAGTGGGAACCGGTTTTCGGACAAGATCATGCTTCAATAAAAACTAAACGCGGTCGCCGTGCGCTACTTGGCGAGCACCGCCGGCCAATTCTTGTCGCTCTTGGAGATGTTGACGGGGATATCTTTTTCCCAGGTCTTCTGCACGCCGGCGTCGTAGTTCAGGTAGAGCTTGCCCTCGACCACCTTCCAATACCGGGGATCGCCTTTGGCGGTATAGCCCTGCGACACCGCCCATGCGCAATAGCCGCCATATTGCGGCGCATAGGCGTCCGGCTTTTGCTTGAACAGGTCGCGGTTCTGCTCGCTGGCAAAGCGCCAAGTGACGCCCTTCCAGGAATGGGTGATGTCGCGCTTACCCTGCACCGGCTTGCCCTCGGTGAAATAGGCGACCGGGTCGTAGCCGCCGACAGCGGTGGACGACAGGATGCCGGTATAGATGTCGGGCGAGCGGGCCTGGGCGGAGGCGGTGAAGGTGAGAGAGGCGAAAGCGAGCGCGCAGATCACCAGCACGGCGCGCCAGATGGCAGCATGGGGCGAGGACATGGCAGAAGCCTCCCGAACGGTGCGCAATGCATCCGTTCTGACGCGCGGCGCCCGCCGCGTCCAATCAAGCCCGTTCAAGATCGGGTCATGACGGCGTGATAGGCGGCGCGGGGAAGCCGCGCCGCCAAGAACTTTCGCAAGAATGCGCGTCAGTTCGAGGGTCCGGCCGCCTTGATGATCGGCGACCAGCGCGCGATCTCGCTCTTCACCAGAGCGGCAAGCGGCTGCGGGCCGCGACCGGATTTATCCGGAATGACGCTACCGAGATCGAGCAGCCGCTTGCGCGTGTTTTCGTCGTCCAGCGCCTTGCTGAGCGCATCGCTCAGCTTGTCGAGGACCGGCTTGGGCGTGCCCTTGGGCGCGAACAGCGCG
>JBKKAF010000159.1:0-5563 GCA_046714775.1 Xanthobacteraceae bacterium
CCTTGCGCTGCTCGGCCACCAGCGCGCCGTTATTGTCGAGCGCGACATAAGGCACGTTCTCAGCCTCCAGCAGGCGAGCCAGCATCTGGCCGACCCGGCCGAAGCCGCCGATCACCACATGATCGGCATGCTCGGCATCGTCCGCCGCCGGCATATGGGCGGCGTGTTCGCGCCGCTCCAGGAGATGTCCAAGCCAGCGGCCGCCGGCGGCGAACACTGGCGTCGCCATCATGCTGATGCCGACCACCACGGTCGCAAACTGCGCCATGCCCGCCGGCACGATGCCGGTGGAGCGGCCGAGCCCGATCACCACGAAGGCGAATTCGCCGGCCTGCGCCAGCAGGATCGCGACCTCGATCGCCACCGCCCAGCTCACGCCGAAAAGGCGGCCGGCGATCAACAGGATAAGCGCCTTGACCGCGAACAGCGCGGCGACTGCGGTCAGCACGGCGCCGATCTGGTCCCAGACCATGCGTACGTCGATGGTCATGCCGACGCTGATGAAGAAAAGGCCGATCAACAGGCCTTTGAACGGCGCAAAATCGATCTCGACCTGGTGGCGATATTCCGTTTCCGAGAGCAACAGGCCCGCCAGGAAGGCGCCGAGCGCGGTGGAGAAACCGACATAGCCGGTGGTGAGGGCGAGCCCGATCACCATCAGCAGCGTGATCGCCATGATCAGCTCGCGGCTGCCGGTATAGGCGGTGAAGCGGAACAGCGGGCGCAAAAGAAAACGGCCGGCCAGCAGGATCACGGCGACGGCAACCGCCGCCTGCAGCAGGGCGTAAGCGAGGTCGAGCGCGATATGTGCGCTGCCGCGCCCAAGGAATTGCACCCCGAATAGGACCGGCGCCACCATCAGATCCTGAAACAGCAGCACCGAGATCGCGACGCGGCCGAGCTGGGTCGCCCCACGTCCCTGCTCTTCCAGAAGCTGCATCACCACCGCGGTAGACGACATGGCGAGGCAAAGCCCGAGCACCACGGCGGCGCTGCCGGTCGCCCCGAGGACGCGCAGCAACAGTCCGAGCGCCACCGCCGCCAGCAGGAATTGCAGGCCACCCAATCCGAACACGAAGCGGCGCAGCGACCACAGCCGAGTGACCGACATTTCGATGCCGATCAGGAACAACAGGAAGATGACACCCAGCTCGGCAAAGGGCTCGACCCGCCCGCGGTCCTCGATGGTCAGATAGCGCAGCCATGGAAAGCGGTCGGCGAACAGCACCAGGCCGTAGGGGCCGACCGCCACGCCGACCATCAGGAAGCCGAGCACCGCCCCAATGCGGGCGCGATAGAACAGTGGGACCACGAGCCCGGCGCCGGCCAAAAAGACCAGGAAGTCTTTTAGCCAGGGAGTGTGATCCAAGTCGTTCTCCCGCGGCGGCGATCTTCAAGCGAAGCGTAGCGCATAGATCGGCGGCAGATGCGCATTGATCAGCTGCCAGCGCTCGCCGCCATTGTCGCTCAGCCAGAGCGCGCCGGTGGTGGAGCCCATGGCCAGACGGTTGCCGTCGGCGTCCACATCCAGACCATGACGATAGACAAGATCGAAGGCGTCGCGCTGCGGCAGGCCGTCGCGCAGGCTTTGCCAGGTCTTGCCGCCATCCTTCGTACGGCTCACGGCCAGCGCCCCGTCGCGCGGATAGCGGAATTCGTCCTTGACCCCGGGCACGAACCACGCGGTTTGCGGGTCCTTCGGATGGGTGGCGACGGCGAAGCCGAAATCGTCGCCCGGCGGCTTGAGCTGCCGCCAATGCGCACCGGCATCGTCCGAGTGGAAGATGCCGTTGTGATGCTGCATCCACATCACGTCCGGATCGGCGGCGGACCGCACCACCCGGTGCGGATCCTGCACGTCGAGCGCGCCGGCCTGCTCGGGCGGCATATAGGCGGCGATCATCCCCTCGCCGCGCAGCGTCCAGCTCGTACCGTCGTCCGTGGTGTCCCACACGCCGCCGCAGGAAATGGCGATGAAGGTACGCTGCGGATCGCGCGGATCCGGCGAGATGGAATGAATGCCGGCATCATCGTAGCCGCCGCCGAACCACTTCGCGCGCTCCGGCACGTTCCACAAGGACTCCACCAGTTGCCAGCTTTCGCCGCGGTCCTCGGAGCGGAACAGGCCGGCGGGAATGGCGCCGGCCCATAGCCGGTCCGGATGGTGCGGCCCGCCGGTTTCCAGCGTCCAGACCTGGAACAGCGCCGGGGTGCCCGGCGTATCCGCCGCAAAGGCCGGCACCGCGATTTCGCGCCAGCTGCGGCCGGCGTCTTCGGAGCGGTGCAGCTTGCAGCCGAAATGGCCGTGCCTGAGCGCGGCATAAAGCGTGCCGTCGCGCGGGTCGGCCAGCGCGGCGCTCACCGCGGTGCCCTCGAATGCGCGCACGGCGATGGTCCAATCTTGGTTGGGCCAGTCCTGGCCGCCGCGCTCCAGGATCAAGAGACCCTTGCGGGTCGACAACACAATGCGATCGCTCATCGCTCACCCGCCCGACAATGCCTGCATGACATGCAGCTTGCTCTGCGCCGCAATCGGATGCGCGAGCGTCGCCTCGCGCGGCAGCCGCACACCGTCGGCAAAGATACAGACATGCTTGCGCAATCTGCCCTGCTCGTCGAGCAGGTAGGAGCGCACATGCGGCCGCTCGGCGAACAGGCCAGCGAGCGCCTCGCCCACCGTTGCGCCTCCCGCATCGAGCGGGCCATCCGGCACTATTTCGCGCAGCCAACTGGTGAAATGAAGCTCGGCCATTGTATCGAGTCCGATCAAGCCACCGGGAACCGTCATTCTGCCGTACCAGCCAAGGCGGACGGACCGACGTTACACGCCAGCGAGCGCGCTCTCGATCGCCTTCAGCGCGGCGTCGGCCTTGGAGCCGTCCGGGCCGCCGGCCTGGGCCATGTCGGGCCGGCCGCCCCCGCCCTTGCCACCCAAAGCCTCGGCGCCTTTGCGCACCAGATCGACGGCGGAGAAGCGCGCCGTGAGATCCGGCGTCACCCCCACCACGATGCCCGCCTTGCCGTCCTCGGTGACGCCGACGATGGCGACCACCCCGGAGCCGACCTGCTTCTTGCCCTCATCGGCCAGGCTGCGCAGGTCTTTCAGGTCGATGCCCTCGACCGCGCGCGCCATCAGCTTGATATCGCCCACCGTGCGCATCCCATCGGCGCCGGTGGCCTTGCCGCCGCCGCCCATGGCGAGCTTCTTCTTGGCCTCGCCCAGGTCGCGCTCTAGGCGCTTTCGTTCATCCATCACTTGAACAAGCCGTGCGGGCATCTCTTCGAGTGATACTTTAAGTTCCGCAGACGCCGCTTTAGCCAGATTAATCGCGCTATTGACGGCCTTGCGGGCGGTCCTGCCGGTGAGCGCCTCGAGCCGCCGCACGCCGGCGCCGACGGCGCTCTCGGCCAGCACGGAAATGACCCCGATATCGCCGGTTCGCCGCACATGGGTGCCGCCGCAAAGCTCCACCGACCAGCCCAAAGTATTTTGGCCAATGTTGCCGCCCTCACCCATGGCCACCACGCGAACCTCATCGCCGTATTTCTCCCCGAACAGCGCGCGCGCCGGACGAGATCGCCTCGTCCACCGCCATCAGGCGGGTGGTCACCGGAGAGTTCTGCGTCACCACGTCATTGGCGATGTCTTCGACCCGCTCGATCTCGGCCGCGCTCATCGGCTTGGGATGAGAAAAGTCGAAGCGCAAACGGTCGGGCGCCACCAACGACCCCTTCTGCGCCACGTGATCGCCGAGCACCTGGCGCAATGCCTCGTGCAGCAGATGGGTGGCGGAATGATTCTGCCGGATCATGCTGCGGCGGGCGTGATCGACTTGCAGCGACAGGGCGGCGCCGGGCTTTAACGTGCCCTCCTCCACCGTGCCGGAATGCACGAACAGGTCGCCGGCCTTTTTCTGGGTATCGGTGACGCGGAAACGCACGCCGTCACCCAGCATCATGCCGGTGTCGCCGACCTGGCCGCCCGACTCGCCGTAGAACGGAGTCTGGTTGAGCACGACCGCGCCGCTTTCGCCGGCCTGCAATTCGCCGACTTCCTTGCCCTCGCGCACCAGGGCTGCGACCACGCCTTCGGCGCTTTCGGTTTCGTAGCCCAAAAATTCGGTGGCGCCGGCTTTTTCGCGCAGCGCAAACCATACGGTCTCGGTCGCCGCCTCGCCGGAGCCGGCCCAGGAGGCGCGCGCCTTGGCGCGCTGACGGTCCATCGCGCTCTTGAACGCCTCGGTGTCGACCTCAACGCCGCGCGGCTTGAGCGCATCCTGGGTGAGATCGAGCGGAAAGCCGAATGTGTCGTAGAGCGTGAAGGCGGTCTCGCCCTTGAGCTTGTCGCCCTGCTTCAGGCCGCGGCTCGCTTCGTCGAGGATCGCCAGGCCGCGTTCCAGCGTCTTGCGAAAGCGGGTCTCTTCCAGCTTGAGCGTCTCGGCGATCAAAGGCTCGGCCCGCTGCAATTCGGGATAGGCCAGTCCCATCTCGCGGACCAGCACGGGCACCAGCCGCCACATCAGCGGGTCCTTGCTGCCGAGCAGTTCGGCGTGGCGCATGGCGCGCCGCATGATCCGGCGCAGCACATAGCCGCGGCCCTCGTTCGACGGCAGCACGCCGTCGGCGATCAGGAAGGCGCTGGCGCGCAGATGATCGGCGATCACCCGGTGCGAGACGCCCTGCGGCCCGTCGGCCTTGACGCCGGTGAGGTCGGCGACCGCGCCGATGATCGCGGCAAACAGATCGATCTGGTAATTGTCGTGGGTGCCCTGCAGCACCGCGGCGATGCGCTCGAGCCCCATGCCGGTGTCGATCGAGGGCTTCGGGAGGTCGACACGCTCGCCGCCCGGCAGCTGCTCGTATTGCATGAACACGAGATTCCAGATCTCGATGAAGCGGTCGCCTTCGGAATCGGGTGAGCCAGGCGGGCCGCCGGGGATCGCCTCGCCGTGGTCGTAGAAGATCTCCGAACACGGCCCGCACGGGCCGGTATCGCCCATCGCCCAGAAATTGTCGGCGCCGGCAATGCGGATGATGCGGGATTCGGGCAGGCCGGCGATTTTCTTCCACAGCTGGAAGGCTTCGTCGTCGTCGATATAGACGGTGGCAAGCAGCCGTTCTTTCGGCAGGGCGAATTCCTTGTGCACCAGGTTCCAAGCCAGTTCGATGGCGCGCTCTTTGAAATAGTCGCCGAACGAGAAGTTGCCGAGCATCTCGAAGAAGGTGTGGTGGCGGGCGGTGTAGCCGACGTTGTCGAGGTCGTTATGCTTGCCGCCGGCGCGCACGCATTTCTGCGCGCTCACCGCGCGCGCATAGGGACGCTTCTCCAGGCCGGTGAAGACGTTCTTGAACTGCACCATGCCCGCATTGGTGAACATCAAGGTGGGATCGTTGCGCGGCACAAGCGGCGACGACGGCACGGCGGTGTGGCCGTTCCGCGCGAAGTAGTCGATGAAAGCCGACCTGATCTCGTTGACGCCGCTCATGTTAACGTCGCTCTTGTTAACGCCGCTCTCGGCTCGCCTGCGGCCGGCGGGACGTTCGCTAAATCCCCGTCCGGCTT
>JBKKAF010000160.1:0-12069 GCA_046714775.1 Xanthobacteraceae bacterium
TAGCAAGCTTTCTCATAGCATCCTCCTTCTAGCAAGCTTTCTCATAGCATCCTCCTTCGCGTTGACAATATACAACGAGCTACTAGCGAATTCGT
Organism: Xanthobacteraceae bacterium; assembly: GCA_046714775.1. Classification (GTDB taxonomy): domain Bacteria; phylum Pseudomonadota; class Alphaproteobacteria; order Rhizobiales; family Xanthobacteraceae; genus VAZQ01. Next base: position 96 of record JBKKAF010000160.1, read on the forward strand.
TCCAAAAATCAGTGTTTTTTCTGGATTATGAACTATGGCTCAATAGAAAGTGGTCATACTATACAATAATCACCTTATAAAATACCCTGCAACTTCGGTAGTTATTCATCGTAAGTTCTTTCATGGAGGGCTTCATTACACAGATGAGCGTGGCTAAAGCGTGTGCGGCGGCCCATCCTGCAGTCGAAGCTTGGCTTTCAATGCTTCGATGCGAACGGCGGCTTCAGCCTCGGTCAGCTTGGCGCGAAAGGCTTCCGGCTCGCGGGCGTCTTCCGACAGGCGCTTGAGATCGGACGCCTGCGCCGGCGTCATCGGTCCTTGGGGATCAGGATCGGACATGGACTGGACCTGTCGGCGGCGGGGGCGCTGCGCTCCGGCATGTTGCCCTCGGGTGGGTATCGCTGTGAACGGCAACGTCACCCCCGATGCCGGGTTCCGCCGCGGAGCGAGCACCAGGGCTACTACTGACCGTGGGTAATGACGGCAACGACCGTCTTCGACTTCGGCTCGACCAGAATGACCTGCCGCTCCACCATCGCCACCTGTAAATTTTTCGCAGCGGGAACGATGCCGGCGAGCGTATCGGAGACCGGCTGCAATTCGATTGCCTCCGGCACATTGGCGCCGACCGCCGCCCGGAATCCGACCGGTGCAGGATGATTCTTCTGCGTAGCGCTGATGCTCTGATAAATCGTCTGCTGCTGCCCTGCATTGAGCTCGAGCGCGGGAGCAGAGCCGCTATCCACGGCAGGCGTCTGGGCAAACGCCGGGGCAACCCAAAACAATGCCAACACGACCGCGCCTGCAACACCGAATCGGCTATGGCGTGACATGGTCCGCTCCGCCTCGCTAACGATGGACACGAAATACGGTTGCACGGCAGCGCTGGTGTGCCCTGCCGTGCAACTCACGATACCGCAAAGGCTGTCGTTGGCTGAGACTCACTTGGGAGCTGACGGCTTCGGCACTTCCACCTTCACGGTGCTGCTGCTGCCGCCACCCAGATTTCCGCTATAAATCGCAAACACTAAAATCGCGAGTACCACCACTACGCCACCGACAATGAATCCAAGAAAACTTGTTCCGCTGTTGTCCGCCATCACACGCTCCTCTGCTCCCCCGCGCCCACACAACGCCACGGCGGGAACAGAGTTCCGCCGGTGTGACCTTCAAACCACACTGGGGAGGGATTTTCCCGTTCGGCAGGCTGCAAGTAAAAATTAACCATTTCGGGCTGAAACTTATTCATTAGAATCGCGCGGGGGTGGGTGAATCGTATGATTCTTGCACATCTGGCGGCGGTATCATTGGTGGTCAGCGTCGCCACCGGTCCGAGCGTCGAGCCGCGCTCGCTGTTCCACATGTCGGTTCTGCAGAAGCAGGCGGCCATTCAACCGCTGCTTCGCTTGGCAACCGACTGCATCGCCCGGACGGTGGCGGCCGATGCGCGCTTCAGCAAGATCGCGGGCGGCAATCTCGGGGATCTGATTGTCGAGTCGATGAGCTCGTGCGTCGGCCCGGTGCGCGCCATGATCGATACCTACGACCGATACTTTGGCGACGGGACCGGCGAAGCCTTTTTCATGGGCCCCTATCTCGACATCCTGCCCATCGCCGTCGGCAAATGGGTTGCCGACGGCACACAATAGCCGGCGCAACACAAACGTCCCTGACAAAAAATGGCCGCGATACGAGGCCATTTTCGCGAAAACCGCTGCCGCTATCGGCGGGCGTCACGCTGTAACCTCGATTGACCGGCCGGGGCCGCGGGTGCAGTCTCCCGCCGCCATTCGGATTTACGGAATCGGCGCCGCAAGCTGGAAGAGCCGGTGATCGCCGACCTGCGTGGCGAAGACGCTGGCACGGCAAGCGCAGCCCTCATGGTCTGTGCTCCGCCCGTCGACTGGAGGACTCATGTTCGACTTTCGCGATCTGTTCCAGTGGGAACGCTTCATTACGCCATCGATCATCAAGATCTTTTATTGGCTCGCGGTCGGCATTTCGGTGTTGGTCGGGCTGTCCGGCATCCTGTCCGGCCTGGCGATGATGTTCGTCAGCCCGTTCGGCGGGCTGTTTTTGGTCATCGCCAGCCTGGTGGGTATCTTCATGGGCGTGATCTTCGCCCGCATCGTGGCGGAGTTCGTGCTCATCATGTTCCGCATCAACGAGCACCTTGGAGCGATCCGCAACCGCGGCCAGATGTAGTCACGTCGCGAAGCGGAAGTGCATGACGTCGCCGTCGGCGACCACGTAATCCTTGCCCTCAAGCCGCATCCTGCCCGCATCGCGCGCGCCGGCCTCGCCGCCCAACGCCACATAGTCGTCATAGCCGATGGTCTCGGCGCGGATGAAGCCGCGCTCGAAGTCGGTGTGGATCACGCCGGCCGCCTGCGGCGCCTTGGTGCCGCGGGCCACGGTCCATGCCGCCGTCTGCTTGGGACCGGCGGTGAAATAGGTGGCGAGGCCGAGCAACGCGTAGCCAGCGCGAATGAGCCGGTCGAGGCCGGGCTCTTGCAATCCGAGATCGGCCAGGAAGTGATCGCGCTCGCCGCGCGGTAAGGTGGCGATCTCGGCCTCGATCTGGGCGGAGATCACGACACAGCCTTCGCCTTCGTCCTTTGCCCGCTGCTCGACCTTACGGGAGAATTCGTTGCCGGTTGCGGCCGACGCCTCATCGACGTTGCACACATAGAGCACCGGAATCGAGGTGAGCAGGCCGAGGTTGTGGAAAGCCTTTTCCTCCTCGGGCTTGCGCTCCACGAAACGCGCCTGCCTGCCTTGCCGCAGCAGAACCAGCGCGCGGTGGACCAGATCGAGCGTCTCCTTGGCCTCCTTGGCGTCTTCGTTGTTGCCGCGCGCGCGTTTCTCCAGCGTGTCGATACGTTTTTCCAAGCTTTCGAGATCGGCCAGCATCAGCTCGGTCTCGACCGTCTCGATATCGGCGATCGGATCGACCCGGCCTTCCACATGGGTGACGTCGTCATCCTTGAAACAGCGCACCACATGGGCGATGGCGTCGACCTCGCGGATGGTGGCAAGGAATTGATTGCCGAGCCCCTCCCCTTTGGAGGCGCCGCGCACCAGGCCGGCGATATCGACGAACGACAGCCGCGTCGGCACGATCGCCTCGGACTTTGCCAGCGCTGCAAGCTTCTCCAACCGTGGGTCCGGCACCGCCACCTCGCCGACATTCGGCTCGATGGTGCAGAACGGATAGTTGGCAGCCTGCGCAGCCGCCGTCTCGGTTAGTGCATTGAAGAGCGTCGACTTGCCGACATTCGGCAGGCCGACGATGCCGCATTTGAATCCCATGGAGTTTTCTCTGTTCAGCGCGCTCCGCGGAGCGATCAATCGGTTTGCGGGTCGGAATCCTTTGGATTGAAGAAGCCCTTCGCCTGCATGGCGAGATGGACCTTGTTCTGGAAACTGGCATCACCGCCCTTCGCCAGCAGGCCGGCATCGGCGGCGATGACCTCGCACAGCGCCGCAACCCATTCGCGTTCGCTCTTGGCGAAATCGCTCAACACATGGGCATGCACCAGATCCTTGTCGCCGGGATGACCGACGCCGATGCGCACGCGGCGATAGTCGTTGCCGATATGGGCCGAGATCGAGCGCAACCCGTTGTGCCCGGCAACGCCGCCGCCGGTTTTGACCCGCACTTTTCCCGGCGTCAGGTCGATCTCGTCGTGAAACACGACGATGTCCTGTAGGCCGAGCTTGTAGAAATTCGCCGCTTCGCCGACCGCCCGCCCGGATTCATTCATGAAGGTGCCCGGCAATAGCAGCACCGCGCGCTCGCCCGCGATCGGCCCTTCCGCGGCGGCCCCTTGAAACCGCCGCCGCCACGGGCCGATGCCGTGGCGCTGGGCGATCGCCTCCACCACCATGAAACCGACATTGTGGCGGTTGCCGGCGTGACGAGAACCGGGATTGCCGAGCCCGACGAAGAGCAGCATGAGTCAAATCCTGCCCGAGCGCGCCGGGCCGCAGGTCGCTGACAAGCAGGACGCTTACTTCTTGCCTTTGTCCCCCGCGGGCGCGCCCGCTGCCGGCGCGCCTCCCGCCGGAGCCGCTCCCGGAGCAGGAGCCGCGCCGGGCGCAGCGCCCGGCGCTCCTTCGGCCGGAACCACACCGGCTTCCGCCGCTGCAGCAGCAGCTGCCGCCGCGGCAGCCGCCGCCTCTGCCGCCGCCTTCATTTCTTCCGCGTAGCCGGACGGCGGCACGATGGTCACCAGCGTCTGATCGATTTTCCCGATCACGCGCACATTCGACGGCAGCGTGACGTCGCTCAGATGCTTCGAATAGTTGATATCGAGGTCGGAAATATCGACGTCGATCGATTCGGGAATGGCGTCCGCCGGAACCAGGACTTCGACCGCATGGGTCACGATATTGACCGTGCCGCCGCGCTTGATCCCGGGCGCCTGTTCCGCATTCAGCACATGCACCGGAATCCGCACGCGGATGGTCGCGCCTTCGCCCAGCCGCAGGAAATCGACGTGAATCGGAAGATCCTTGACCGGATCGAGCTGAAAATCGCGGGGGATCACGCGGTGCTTGGCGCCATCGATCTCCAGATCGTAGATCGTGGTGAGAAAGCGCCCCGCATAAATGCGCTGCTTGAGCTCGTCGTGGTCCACCGAAATGGTCAGCGGCGGCTTGTTCTCGCCGTAGATCACGCCCGGCACGCGGCCGGCTCGACGCTCCGCGCGGGCGGCCCCCTTGCCGGCCCGCGGACGCGCCGTCGCCTTCAACTCTTTGACGGTCGCCATGTCCTGATCCTCATGAACTAGCGCGGCATGCCTCCAGGGGTGTCGGAGCCGCGGATTGCGCGCGCTTATAGCGGCCGGGCCGAAGAATGACAAGAAATGCAGGCCGCCGGCGGTTACCTTGGCGGTTACTTGGCGGTGCCTCGCATCAGCGCCAAACCAAGGGGATCGAGCGCGTCAGACAATGCCGGGCGCCTGCCCTGGCGTGGGCGGCGGCGTCTCCTTGGCTCCGCCGAGCTTGGCCTCGAGCGCCGCGATACGGGCCTTGAGCGCTTCATTCTCCTCGCGCGCCAGCCGCGCCATGTCTTTCACCGCCTCGAATTCTTCGCGCTGAACCACGTCGAGCTCGCGCAGGATGCGTTCGGCCTGGGTGCGAAACAGCGTATCGAATTCGCGCCGGACGCCTTGGGCGACCCCGGCGGCGTCGTTCATCAGCCGCGCCACTTCATCGAAAAAACGGTTGGTGGTTTGAGTCATTCTGCTCTCCGCGTGCCGCTTCCGCTTGCGTGCAAAATGGCGTTCGTCCTGCGGGGACGCAAGGTCGCGTAATGCGGCAGCGCGCGCGAGGGCCGGATTTTCGGCCCGGCTCTCGTCGAAAAAACAGAATAGATTTTGGACGAATTCTAGCCTTGAAGAAGGATTTTCTTATTTTCCTCTAACCACTGGTCCATAAGCGAAAAATATTCTATTTGGCAAGGGATAATCGAGGTTCCCTCGTGATAAGAACCCTGCCTCTCAGACCGGAAATCGCCACTCCGCAACCGCCCGCCACGCCGGCGGACGTGATCGCCCGCCTGGCGGCGGACTATGGCGCGCTCGATCTGGCGGATCGGCTTGCCGCTATCCGCAGCGCAATCGCGGGCCGGATCGTATTCACCACCAGCTTCGGACTGGAGGACCAGGCCATCGCGCACGCTCTGTTCGATCGCGATCTCGCCATCGACGTGATCACGCTCGACACCGGCCGGCTGTTTCCTGAGACCTATGCGGTATGGGCGGAAACCGAACGGCGCTACGGCCGGCGCATCGGCGTCTTGGTCGCGGAGCAGCGCGCGGTCGAGGCCCTGGTGGCACGGCAGGGGATCGATGGTTTCTACGCCTCGCTGGAAGCGCGGATCGCATGTTGCGGCGCGCGCAAGGTGGAGCCGCTCGGCCGCGCCCTCGCCGGCGCCGAGGGCTGGATCACCGGCTTGCGCGCGGAGCAGTCGAGTGGCCGTGCCGCGACGCCCTATGCCGCGGTCGATGCGGCCCACGGCGTGCTCAAGGTAAATCCCCTGCTGGATTGGACGCGTGAGCGCGTCGCCGACTTCGTGGGCGGCCATCACATTCCCTACAACGCGCTGCACGATCGCGGCTTCCTGTCGATCGGTTGCGCGCCTTGCACCCGCGCGGTCGCAGCGGGCGAGCCGGAGCGCGCCGGCCGCTGGTGGTGGGAACAGGAAGATAAAAAGGAGTGCGGATTGCACAGTCACGCAGCGGGCAAGAGCGGCCCGGAAAATCCCCACCTGTCCCTCGTCCACCAAGAGAATTGATCCCGTGGCCCTGCTCGAACCCATCGCCCAGCTTCCTGACGACGCGTCTGCCGCTGTTGCCGCGGCACGCCGCAACGCGCCGGCCGCGCTTACGCATCTGGCGCAGCTCGAGGCGGAAAGCATCCACATCATCCGCGAGGCCGTTGCCGAGAGCGACAACCCGGTGATGCTCTATTCCATCGGCAAGGATTCATCCGTCCTTGTGCATCTGGCGCTGAAGGCGTTCTACCCGGCGCGGCTGCCGTTTCCGCTGCTGCATGTCGACACCACATGGAAGTTCCGCGACATGATCGCCTTTCGCGACCGGCGGGTGCAGGAACTCGACCTCGATCTCATCGTGCATGTGAATACCGAAGGGCTGGCGCGCGGCATCAATCCGGTCACCCACGGTTCGGAGCTGCACACCGATGTGATGAAGACCCAGGCGCTGCGGCAGGCGCTCGATTCACATCAGTTCGACATGGCTCTGGGTGGCGCCCGGCGCGACGAGGAAAAGTCGCGCGCCAAGGAACGGGTGTTTTCGCTGCGCAATGCGCAACATCATTGGGATCCGAAGCGCCAGCGTCCCGAGCCCTGGCGGCTCTACAATGGACGCAAGCGCAAGGGCGAGAGCTTCCGGGTGTTTCCGCTGTCGAATTGGACCGAGCTCGACGTGTGGCTCTACATCCACCAGGAGCGTATTCCGGTGGTGCCGCTTTATTTCGCCGCCCCGCGTCCGGTGGTCGAACGCGACCGCACCCTGATCATGGTGGACGACGACCGTCTGCCGATGGCGCGCGGCGAACAGCCGGAAATCAAGACCGTCCGGTTCCGCACCCTCGGCTGCTATCCGCTCACCGGGGCGATCGAAAGCAGCGCGGCGAACGTCTCCGACATCGTCCGCGAGACGGTAGAGAGCCGCTTCTCGGAGCGGCGCGGCCGGGTGATCGATCGCGACGGCTCGGCCTCGATGGAGCGCAAGAAACAAGAAGGCTATTTCTGATGACCGCCCGGCCCGATCCCAGCACCTTCGCGCTTGAAGAATTCGTGCGCCGCCAGGAGCGCAAGAGCCTGCTGCGTTTCATCGCTTGTGGCTCGGTCGATCACGGCAAATCGACCTTGATCGGGCGGCTGCTGTACGAGTCGAAGCACCTGTTCGACGATCAACTGGACGCGCTGAAGGCGGACTCGCGAAAGTTCGGCACCCAGGGCAAGGACCTGGATTTTGCCCTGATCCTGGACGGGCTCGCCGCGGAGCGCGAGCAGAAGATCACCATCGACGTGGCCTATCGTTTCTTCACCACCGAGCGGCGCAAATTCATTGTCGCCGACGCGCCCGGGCACGAGCAATATACCCGCAACATGGCGACCGGCGCATCCACCGCCGATCTCGCGCTGCTCCTTGTCAATGCGCAGGCCGGACTGACGCGGCAGACCAAACGTCACAGCCTGATCGTGTCCACGCTCGGCGTGCGCCACGTGCTGCTGGCGGTCAACAAGATGGACCTGGTCGACTGGTCCGAGCAGGCCTTCGCCAAGATCGAGGCGGATTTCCGCGCCTTCGCAAAAAATCTCAATCACGCGGAGATCGTCTGCATTCCGATCGCCGCCCGCAGCGGCGATAACGTGGTCGGCCGCTCGCCCAAGATGGATTGGTATCGCGGGCCGACCCTGCTGCAGCGTCTGGAGCAGGTCGAGGTCGCTCGCGCTCCGCAAGATCGGCCGTTTCGCATGCCGGTCCAGTGGGTCAACCGGCCCAACTCGGACTTCCGCGGCTACAGCGGACTGATTGCCGGCGGCCAGGTCTTTGCCGGCATGCCGGTGCAGATCTCGCCTTCGGGACAGAGCACCCACATCGACCGAATCGTGACCTTCGACGGCGATGTCGAGCACGCCGTCGCCGGTCAATCGGTGACGCTGACTCTCGCCGACGAGGTCGACGCCTCGCGCGGCGACGTGATCGCGGACAGCGAACGCCCGCCGGAGGTGGCGGACCGGTTGTCCTGCCGTATCGTTTGGATGGACAAGACCCCGCTGGCGCCCGGCCGCAGCTATCAGCTCAAGCTCGCGACAGCTACCGCAACCGCGACGGTCGAGCCCGACCTGCGAGCGGTCGATCTCGACACCCAGTCGGCAGTGGCGACGGATAGCGTGCAAATCAACGATATCGGAGACTGCACGCTGCAGCTCGACCGCCCGATCCCCTTCGATCGCTATGCCGACGGCAAGGATACCGGCAGCTTTATCCTGATCGATCGCGAGACCTACGATACCGCCGGCATGGGTTTTGTCGAACAGACGCCTGGCGGAGGCGAGCCGCGCCCCTAACGCCGCCGGCGCGAAATTGCGGCTCATTGCGGTCGCAGTCGTCTGCCGCCTTGACTTCGGCGCCGCCCTCGCCGCATTGACGCGGCAGGTTGGTGATCGTCGATGCCGCTGTTCGTCCTGCCCTTCCCTGCTCTCGACCCGGTGCTGATCAGCGTCGGGCCGTTCTCCATTCGCTGGTATGCGCTCGGCTACATCCTCGGCATTGTCGCCGGCTGGCTCTATGCTCGCGCCATCATCCGGTCGCCGAGTTTATGGGGCCGGCGGGCGCCGATGACCGTCGCCGATCTCGACGACTTCGTGATCTGGATCACGCTCGGCATCATTCTCGGCGGCCGGCTCGGCTATGTGCTGTTCTACAATCCCGGCTATTTCGCCGGCAATCCATTGGAGATCGTGCAGATCTGGAAGGGCGGCATGTCGTTTCACGGCGGCTTCGCCGGCTGCGTGCTCGCCGTCATCCTGTTTGCGCGCCGGCGCGGCATCTCCATGTTCTCGCTCGGCGACGTGGCCTGTGCCGCCGGACCGATGGGAATTTTTCTCGTCCGCCTCGCCAATTTCATCAATGGCGAGCTGTGGGGCCGTCCGACCGACGTCCCTTGGGCGATGGTATTCCCGGCGGCCGGACCGCTGCCGCGGCATCCGAGCCAGCTCTATGAGGCGGTGTCGGAAGGGCTCGTGCTGTTCGTCATCCTCGCCATCCTGGTGCGCGCGGGGGCACTGCAGCGGCCGGGCCTGATTATCGGCACATTCGCGCTCGGTTATGGAATCGCACGCTCGATCTGCGAGTTGTTTCGCGAGCCTGACCCGCAGCTCGGATTTCTCTGGGGCGGGATGACCATGGGCATGCTGCTGTCGCTGCCGTTGATGCTCGCAGGTATTGCGTTCATTGTGGCCGCGCTCAAGAACGAGCCCCGTGCGGCATAACCGATGTCCGATGAGCCTGCAGCGCTGGAAGCGGAAATCCGCCGTCGCATCGCGGCGGCCGGCCCGATGCCGGTCGGGCAATATATGTCGCTTTGCCTGAGCCATCCGAAGCACGGCTATTACATGACCCGCGATCCGCTGGGAGCGACGGGAGATTTCGTCACCGCCCCGGAAATCAGCCAGATGTTCGGCGAGTTGATCGGGCTGTGGGCGGCCACCGTCTGGCATCAGATGGGCGAGCCGGCGAATGTGCGCCTGGTGGAACTCGGACCGGGCCGCGGCAGCATGATGGCCGATGCGCTGCGCGCCGCGCGCTCCGTGCCCGCGTTCCGCGAAGCGGTGGTGGTGCATTTTGTCGAAATCAGCCCGGTGCTCGAGCAGCGCCAGCGCCAGTCGCTCGGCGGCATCGGCGTGCCAGTGACCTGGCATCAGTCGCTCGCCGAGGTGCCGGACGGCCCGGCAATCATCCTCGCCAACGAGTTTTTCGATACGTTGCCGATCCACCAGGCGGTGCAATGCGCCGACGGCTGGCACGAGCGTGTGGTCAAGATCGTCGATGAAACCCGTCTGCGCTTCAGCATTTCGCGCGATCCGATTCCCCAGTTCGAGCAGCTGCTGCCGCCCAAGGTGCGCAAGGCGACCATCGGCGAGATATTCGAATGGCGTGCCGATCCCGCAATGCTCGAACTCGGCCGCCGCGTCGTGCGGTCGGAAGGCGCGGCGCTGGTGATCGACTATGGCCATACCGAAAGCGCCACCGGCGATACGCTGCAGGCGGTCGGTGGGCATGACTATGCCGACCCGTTATCCGGGCCGGGACTGGTCGACCTGACCGCCCATGTCGACTTCCAGGCCCTGGCGCAGATGGTCGAGAGCATCGGGGCGCGGGCGCATGGGCCGATCGAGCAGGGCGACTTCCTCCGCCGGCTTGGTATCGAATCCCGCGCCGCCGCGCTCGAAGCGGCGCTGCCGACCCAAAAGGCGCTTGAGATCGATGCCGCGCTCGCGCGCCTCATCGGCCTCGAAGGCAAAGGCATGGGCCGCTTGTTCAAGGCGATCGGTTTCGCCCACCGCAAGCTCGGGCCGCTGCCAGGCTTCGAGCCGTGAGCGGGGCAGGCATGCTGCAGGCTGCTTCGCTGTCGGCGCTGTCCAGCATCCGCCACGCCTTTTTCACCCGCGAGGGCGGCGTATCGCAGGGACTGCATGAAAGCCTCAACGGCGGATTGGGATCGCAGGACGGCGCCGGCAATGTGACCGAGAACCGTGCCCGCATGGCCACCGCACTCGGGGTCACGCCGGATCGGCTGCTGACCGCCTTCCAGATTCATTCGCCGGACGTGGTGATCGCCGAACGATCATGGCCGCCCGATGCGCGTCCAAAGGCGGACGCCATCGTCACCCAGGTCCCCGGATTGGCGGTGGCGGTGACGACCGCGGACTGCGGCCCGATTCTGTTCGCCGAAGAACGGGCGCGCGTGGTCGGCGCCGCCCATGCCGGCTGGCGCGGAGCGCTCACCGGCGTGATCGAGGCGACTATCGCTGCCATGGAACGTTGCGGCGCCGATCGCGCCCAGATCGTGGTTGCGCTCGGCCCAATGATCCGCCAGCGCAATTATGAGGTTGGTCCCGAATTCGTCGCCCGTCTGCAAGCTGCCGACCGCGCCAACGGGCGTTTTCTCCAGTCCGCCACCCGTCCCGATCATGCGCTGTTCGATCTTGCCGGCTATATCGCCGCCCGGCTCGCTGCCGCCGGCATCAGCCGCATCGAAGATGTCGGGCGCTGCACCTATGCCGAGCCGGAGCTGTTCTACAGCTATCGCCGCGCCACCCATCGGCAGGAAGCGGACTATGGACGGCATGTGAACGCCATCGCGCTGGCAGGTTGATCGGCCGCCCGGACCGCGCCCCCAAGAGCCGCTACGGATTCGACAACGGTATGATGGTGATGCCGGCCCTCTGCTGGGATATCGCGTAAAAAGTCATCGGGGCGCGGGCATGCCCCCGCGGCCAGACGGCGCGCGCCGGCCTTTGCGCCACCGGCCAGAGCGGCGGGCCGGTTGCGCCCGGAAAGTCCGGGACAACAATTCAGTCGCCTTGCCAGCCTCGCCGGCTCCTTGTTATCAGGGCCCCGCGGGCGATCTATGCAGGCTCGCGCGGAGACGACGATGGCGGGCAAGAACGGGGCGATCAAGCTCGTCGCCGGCAACTCCAATCCGGCGCTCGCCGAAGCCATCGCCGGCCATCTGAAGACCCCGTTGACCAAGGCCGTGGTGCGGCGTTTCGCCGACATGGAAATCTTTGTCCAGATCCAGGAAAACGTCCGCGGCTCCGACGTTTTCATCATCCAGTCGATGTGCAATCCGGTCGATCACCACATCATGGAACTGCTCCTGATGATCGACGCGGTTCGTCGCGCCTCCGCCGCCCGCATCACCGCCG
>JBKKAF010000161.1:0-6162 GCA_046714775.1 Xanthobacteraceae bacterium
GGATCGAGCACCTGGATCCGGTCGAAGGCTCGATGTTCGTGCCGAAGCCTTATGATCCGTTCAATATCGGACAGCTGCTGGACTATATCGTTGCCGCCAAGCGGATCGGGCGGCGCACAACCCGGAACGCACACAAGCCGCCGGGCTGACCGGCGGACGACCCGGCGTTGCCGGAAAAGATCATTGGCCTTGCGCGCCGCGGGCGAGAAAATCTTCCAGCCAGTGGATGTGATAGTCGCCGTCGATGATGTCCTTCTCCCGCACCAGGGCGCGGAACAGCGGCAGCGTGGTTTCGATGCCGTCAACCACGAACTCGTCGAGCGCGCGTTTGAGGCGCATCAGGCATTCGCCGCGGGTCTTGCCGTGGACGATCAGCTTGCCGACCAGCGAGTCGTAAAACGGCGGGATCGAGTAGCCGTGATAGACGGCGGAATCCACCCGCACGCCGAGCCCGCCGGGCGGATGGTAATGCACGATGCGGCCGGGCGACGGCCGGAAAGAGACCGGATTCTCGGCATTGATCCGGCACTCGATCGCGTGACCGTGGAATTTTACGTCGCTCTGCTGGAGCTCGAGATCGCCGCCGGCGGCGACGCGGATCTGTTCGAGCACAAGATCGATATCGGTGATCATCTCGGTCACCGGGTGCTCGACCTGGATACGGGTGTTCATCTCGATGAAGTAGAAGTTGCCGTCCTCGTACAGGAACTCGACCGTCCCAACGCCGAGATAGTCCAGCTCGCGCATGGCCTTTGCCACCGTCTCGCCAATGGTGTTGCGCGCCACGGCGTTGAGCGCGGGCGAGTGTCCTTCCTCCCAGACCTTCTGGTGCCGGCGCTGCAGCGAACAATCCCGCTCCCCGAGATGGATGACATGGCCGCGGCCGTCGCCCAGCACCTGGATTTCGATGTGACGCGGGCGTTCGAGATATTTCTCCAGATAGACGGCATCATCGCCGAAGGCGGCCTTCGCCTCCGCGCGTGCGGTGGCCAGTGACGAGGGCAGTTCGTCGGCGGAATAGGCGAGCTTCATGCCGCGCCCGCCGCCGCCCGCCGCTGCCTTGACCAGGACCGGAAAGCCGATCGCCTGCGCGGCCGCGAGCGCCTCGCGATCAGTGCCGACCCCGCCGTCCGACCCCGGCACGACTGGAATGCCGAGCCGCTTGGCGGTGCGCTTGGCCTCGATCTTGTCGCCCATCAGGCGGATATGTGCAGGCTTCGGACCGATGAAGTGCACGTTGTGCTCTTCCAGAATCTCGGCGAAGCGGGCGTTCTCCGACAGGAAACCATAGCCGGGATGCACGGCATCTGCGCCGGTGATCTCGCAGGCGGCGAGTAGCGCAGGGACGTTGAGATAACTGTCGCGCGCCGCCGGCGGACCGATGCACACGCTTTCGTCGGCGAGCCGCACATGCATGGCGTCCGCGTCGGCGGTGGAATGCACCGCGACGGTCGCGATACCGAGCTCCTTGCACGCCCGCAGCACGCGCAATGCGATCTCGCCGCGGTTGGCGATCAGGATCTTCTCGAACATTCAAGCCGTCCGTTTCGCGCGCGCCGACGTCACTCGATGACCATCAACGGCTGGCCGAACTCGACCGGGTGGCCATCCTCGATCAAAATCTGGATCACTGTCCCGGCATGCGGCGCGGGAATTTGGTTCATGGTCTTCATCGCCTCGACGATCAGCAGCGTGTCGCCGGCACGCACCCGGCTGCCGACTTCGACGAACGGCCGCGCGCCGGGCGCGGACCCCATATAGGCGGTCCCTACCATGGGAGAGGTCACCACGCCGGGGTGCTTGGCCGGATCGATCGCCGCGATATCGGCGGCGACAATCCCCGCCCCGCTCTCCTTCCCCACCTGACGAACCGGAGCCGCGAGGGCGACCGTCGTGCTCTGGCGGGCCACCCGCACGCGCTGGCCGTCACGCTCGAATTCGATCTCGGTGAGACCGGTTTCGTCGAGCAGCTTGGTCAGTTCGCGGATCAGGTCGTGATCGATCGCGGACTTCGGCTTCGGCATTTCGGGTTTCTTCGGATCGCGCGCCACAAGTCAGGCCTTTCGTTTGGCGCCGAGCAGCGACGCCAGCCCGCTGATCGCCAGCGCATAGCCGGCAACGCCAAAGCCGGACAGCGTCGCCTTGGCGACAGGCGCAATATGGGAATGATGACGGAAGTCGTCGCGCGCAAAGATGTTGCTGATGTGAACCTCCACCACCGGCACCTTGACGGCGGCGACCGCGTCGCGGATCGCCACCGAGCTATGGGTGTAGCCGCCGGCATTCAACACGATACCGGCGGCTTTCTTGGCGCCCGCTTCGTGGATCCAGTCGATCAGTTCGCCCTCGTGATTGGATTGCCGGCAGTCCACCGCGAGCTTGTGACGTGCGGCCGCCTCGCGGCACAGCCGCTCCACGTCCCGCAGCGTGGCACGCCCATACGTTTTGGGTTCGCGCGTGCCAAGCAGATTGAGGTTTGGGCCGTTGAGGACGTAGACCGTTTTCGCCATGGAGGGCCGCCGCGCAGAGGATGTCCCGCTTTATAGGGACCTCATGCGCAAAGGGGAAGCCGGACGGCTTGCGGCGCCAGTTAACCATGATCGTCCGATCAGGCTGGATGCTGCGAACGCAGCACACCGCTCAGAAGCACGCGTTCAGCAGGTCGCCTTGCCGCAGCGGGCTTGGTTGATCTTTTCGCGCAACGCGGGAACGCCCACGGCGCCGACCACCACGTCGTTGCCTACGACATAGCTGGGGGTGCCGTTGAGGCCGAGCGCCTCGGCGAGCTTGAAGCTCTCCTCCAGCGTCAAGCGCACTTCATCGCTCGCTATGTCCTTCTCCAGTCGCGCCATGTCGAGACCGATTTCCCGGGCGACCGCGATGGCACGGGCGCGATCGACGTCGGCGCGGCCGCCCAGCAGCTTCTGATGAAAATCGAGATATTTCTTTCCGGTCTTGTCCTGCATGCGCACCGCGACCGCTACCTGTGCGGCCTGGGTCGACGGCTCACCGAGCACCGGGAATTCCTTGAGCACGATCTTGAGCTTTGGGTCGGCTGCCATCAATTCCATCATGTCGATCATCGCGCGCTTGCAGTAGCCGCAGCGGTAATCGAAGAACTCGACCATCGTGACATCGCCCTGCGGATTGCCGAGCGTCACCTGGCGCGTGGAGTTGAAAATGGCGGCGGCGTGCTGTTTCACGGCGGTGCGATGTTTCTCCGCCTCGGCTTGCTGCTGGCGCTTTTCGAGTTCCGCCATCGCCTCTTGCAGCACTTCGGGGTGGGACAGCAGATATTCCCGGATGATGCGCTCGATCTCACCCTTTTGATCGGGCGAGACCGATTGCGCGCGCACGACGCCGCTTAAGGGCAACGCCAGCGTGAGCGCGAGCAGGGTGGCGGCAAACATCCGAAGGTCGAAAGTCATCGTTTTGATCCTCTTAAGAGTCAACGTCCGCGCAATGCCGCGGGTGCTTTGTAACTGGCGATATCGTCGGCCTTGACCCAGCCGGGCGAGCCGGTCGGGAAACGGGATTTGGCGCGCGCGGCAATGGTGCGCGCCGCCGGCAGGTCGCCGCGCATGAAGGCGGCTTGTGCGGATGCGAGGTCGGCGCGCGCCAGGTCGCCTTTGCGGCCATAGGCCATCGCCAATTGGCTGTGCGCCTCGGTCGATTCCGGTTCGCGGCCCAAAGCCGCTTCCAGGATCGTCACCGCTTCATCGGTGCGCGCCTTGTCGTTGGTGGCAATCAAGGCCTGCGCGAGCATGACCTGAATGAGCGCGGGATGCGGCGCCAGCTGCGCCGCGCGGCGTAGCGGAGCGACCGCTTCGGCCGCATTGCCCGCTTCCAGCAGGGCCTGGCCTTTGAGTTCGTGGAAGTATGGATTCTGCGGCTGCGCCTGCAGCAGGGCGTCGATCTGCGCCAATGCTCCGCGCGGGTTGGAGAAGCGATAGGCGGCAATCGCGCGCGCATAGCGCGCCGCCACGCTGTTGTCGCTCAGCGGATAGCGCCGCGCCACGCTGTCCGGGCGTTCCATGAAACCGTAAAGCTTGGCGCGCATCAGGTCGTGGCGCAGCTGCAATGCCGGCGGATCGCTCTTGTCCCAATGCGGGCTTGTTTTGACCAATTCCTCCAGCGAGCGAATGCGTTCGGCCGGCATCGGATGCGACTGCATATACGGATTGATGTAGCGCGACGAATAAAGCGCCTGATCGGCCATCCGTTTGAAGGTCAGTGCCATGCCTTTGGACGACTGGCCGGTGGCGGTGAGGAACTTGACCCCGGCGCGATCCGCCTGGTCCTCCTGCGCGCGCAGGTAGGAGAGCAGCGAGCTCTGAATGGCTGCCTGCGGCGCCAGGATGGCGACAGTTCCGGCCTCGCCGGCGCCGGGCGTTCCGGAGCGCGCGCCGGCGACCATCGCGCCTGCGCCGAGGATCGCCGCGATGATCGCCGTGGTGGTCGCGGCGGCAAGCTGTTCGCGCAACCGCGCCAGATGTCCGCCTGCGATATGCGCCGTTTCATGGGCGAGCACGCCGATGATCTGATTCGGTGTCTCCGATTCCATCAGCGCGCCCGCATTGACAAAAATGCGGCGCCCGTCGGCGACGAAGGCGTTGAAAGAACGGTCATTGATGATGACGACGCGGATATTCTGCCGCGCGAGGCCGGCCGTGCGCAGCAGCGGCTGGATATATTCGCGCAGCAGATCCTCGATCTCGGCGTCGCGGATGACCGGCGGGCCTTGCCCTTGCCGGGGGCCGCTCTGCGCCTGCGCAGGCCAGCTGCCGGCGATCACGGCCGCAGCGGTCAGCAGCGCCAATGCGCGTGACGCCAGCGCCGGGCGGCGCGCTCTGACGGTGACTTGCGCTGCAATCATTGCGTTTGGAATCTCGCGCCGGCGATGTCGAGCTGGGATCGGGCCATCGGGGCCATCGATATCATTTTAAGGCGCTGTGCGCACCCCGAAGAAAACCGTGCCCATTGCACCCGACCCGCCGAGTTGGTACCGGGCCCCTGTGCGGCGCCACTCATGGGTACGAAAGCTCTGGGCACGGAAGCTCTGGGTACGGAAGCTCTGGGCACGGAAGCTCATGGGCACGGAAGCCGCCGAATACGGCAACAGCGGGGCAGGGCGCCTTGCCGCCGGATCACAAAGGCCTGACATGCTAGAAGCGGCAAAACGCTTGGTCATGCCTTCGGCGCGCAGCGACGTGCCGCCGTTCATGGTGATGGACGTCATGGCGGCAGCCGCGCGGATCGAGGCGGCCGGCGGCAAGGTGGTGCATCTTGAGGTGGGTCAACCGGCTGCACCAGCGCCGGCCAGTGCGATCGCGGCGGCGCGCGCGGCGCTGTCGTCCGGACGGCTGGGCTATACCGAGGCGCTCGGCATTCCATCATTGCGCGCGCGCATCGCGCGGCATTACCAGGAGACATACGGCGTCGCGGTGGATCCCGCGCGCGTCGTGGTCACCACGGGATCCTCGGCCGGATTCATCCTCGCCTTCCTTGCGCTGTTCGAGCCGGGCGATCGTGTTGCTGTCGCGATTCCGGGCTATCCGCCCTATCGCCACATTCTCAAGGCGCTCGGTTGCGAGCCTGTGCTGATCGAGACCACGGAGGAGACGCGGTGGGCGATCACGCCGGAGCTGCTGCTTGCCGCTCACCGTGAGGCGCCGCTGAAGGGCGTGCTGGTGGCGAGCCCAGCCAACCCGACCGGCACCATGATGACAGACGAGGCGCTCGCGGCCTTGGCGGACGCCGCGGACGGCGCCGGCATCCGCTTCATCTCCGATGAAATCTATCATGGCCTCGACTACGCGTTTGCTGCCGAAACCGCGGCGCGGCTTTCGGCCAATGCCGTCGTCATCAATTCGTTCTCGAAATATTTCTGCATGACCGGCTGGCGCGTCGGCTGGATGGTGGTGCCGGAGCCGCTGGTGCGCGCGATCGACCGGCTGCAGGGCAATCTTGCCATCTCGGTGCCGACGCTGTCGCAGATTGCGGCGGAGGCGGCGTTCGACGGCCGCGCCGAAATGGAGGCGGTCAAGCACGGCTATGAGGAGAACCGGCGGATTCTGCTGGACGGGGTGCCGCGAGCCGGGCTCGACAAGATCCTGCCGGTCGACGGCGCATTCTATCTCTATGCCGACGTGACGCGCTTCT
>JBKKAF010000162.1:0-2100 GCA_046714775.1 Xanthobacteraceae bacterium
GTGCTTGCTGTTGCGGCCGCCCGGCGCATAGATCTCGATATGGGTTTCGATCGCCTGGGTGACCCGGTTGGCCTGCGGGTTGATGATTTTCTTGCCGTAAGTTTGCGGGCCGCCCTTCCATTGCAGATCGCGGGTGCGATAGACGCGCGGCTGGCTGAACAAATCTTTGATCAGTTCGCCATAAGTGCCTTCGAGCGCGCGCACGAATATCCGGTGCTTGGTCTTGCGTTCCCAGACCACGTCGGCGAACGGATTGTTGTGGCCGGGACCGGCGTCAGCGGCAGTGCGGGTTGGCGACTCTTGATCAGGCAATGGACTATTCCTTGCGAAGCCATCAGAGAAGAGCGGCTCTATATTAGAGATATTCATACGGTTTTCATACCGGTGGTCGTTGAGTATTCAAGGCCTCGAGCATCGAATTCCGTGCCGGCAAGAACCTGATCCCCGGGTTCGAGTGAAGTCCATCGGGGCCGAATATCGCGGCGCCGCCGCTTTTTCCCCAGCCGGCTGCCGGGAGCCTGCGCAATCCGCCGCGAAAGGCTTTGAGTGGCCGAATGGCTGTGCTAACCGCAGCATCGGTATCCGACAGCAATTGGAATGAGCATGGCTGGTATCGGTTTCCCCGATAAAAAGGTGATCGCCGAGCTGACGGCGAAGATGCTGC
Organism: Xanthobacteraceae bacterium; assembly: GCA_046714775.1. Taxonomy (GTDB): domain Bacteria; phylum Pseudomonadota; class Alphaproteobacteria; order Rhizobiales; family Xanthobacteraceae; genus VAZQ01. The sequence goes on from JBKKAF010000162.1 coordinate 665, forward strand.
TCGAAGTGGAGGCGGTCCGCTTCATGGGCGACAAGCCCTTCATCTTCACTTCCGGGCGTGCGAGCCCGGTCTATACCGATTGCCGCCGGCTGATCTCGTTTCCCCGCGTGCGCCGGAACCTGATCGATTTCGGCGCCGCGACGGTGCTGCGCGAGATCGGTTTCGAGCAATTGGACGCGGTGGCGGGCGGCGAGACCGCCGGTATCCCGTTCGCCGCCTGGATGGCCGACCGCCTCGAACTGCCGATGCAATATGTGCGCAAGAAGCCGAAGGGGTTTGGCCGCAACGCCCAGATCGAAGGCCATCTCACCGAAGGGCAGCGGGTGCTGCTGGTCGAGGACATGACCAGCGACGGCGGCAGCAAAGTGAATTTCTGTAACGCGCTGCGTCAGGCCGGCGCCAGGGTCGAACACGTGTTCGTCATTTTCTTTTACGACATCTTCCCGGAGAGCAAAAAAATCCTCGGCGATCTAGGCGTCACGTTGCACGCGCTCGCCACCTGGTGGGACGTGCTGGCGGCGGCCAAGCAGAGCGGGAAATTCGACGCGGCAAAGCTCGCCGAAGTCGAGAAATTCATGCATGACCCGGCCGGCTGGTCGAAGGCGCACGGCGGCACGGCCCAGGCCGCCGAGTGATGCCCTGATATCTTCAAAGCAAGTGGAACGCCTTGACGCCGTAGGCGCTTACCGGCGGCCGCGGCCGGCGGGGAGGTCCGCCGGGACGCTGGCGGGGTCCACTGCTGCGTCTTGCACGGTTCCAGTCAGCGCGCGTCCGATCATGACCAGCACCGGCCCCGCGGGTGCCGCATCGGCAAGCTTTTGCGCGATATCGCCGATCGTCCCGGCAATCACGGTCTCTTCCGGCCGTGTCGCCGCCACCACCGCGATTGCGGGAGTCGCGGGCGCGAGGCCGCGCGCGATCGCGGTAGCGGCCAGCTCGGCCAAAATCTTTTTCGGCATGTAAACCACGGTCGTGGTCGAAGGGTCGGCGAGGCTATGCCAATCGATGTCGGCGGACAGGCTGCCGTTGGCGCCGTGACCCGTGATGTATTGCACCCGCCGCGCCAGCTCGCGGTGGGTCAGCGACAGGCCGAGTCGGCTGGCAGCGCCTTGCGCCGCGCTGATGCCGGGCACCACCTCGACCGCAATGCCGGCGGCGCGGCAGGCTGCGATCTCTTCGCCCGCGCGCGCGAAGATCATGGGATCGCCGCCCTTGAGCCGCACCACGCGTTTGCCGGATTTGGCCAGCGCGATCATCAGCGCATTGATCTCTTCCTGCTTGCATGAGGGTGCAAAGCCGGTCTTGCCTACCAACATCTTGCGCGCTTCGCGGCGGGCGAAATCAAGGATGCCGGGCGCCACCAGATCGTCGATCAGGATCACGTCGGCCGATTGCAAGGCGCGCACCGCGCGCAGCGTTAAGAGTTCAGGGTCGCC
>JBKKAF010000163.1:0-4535 GCA_046714775.1 Xanthobacteraceae bacterium
TCGTTCGGGCAGGGAAACGGAATGCGCACCATGATCGGCGGCAAGCCCGCCGCCGCAAGCTGCGCCGCCAGCAATTCCTCGCGCACGCCATGCATGCTGACGCGACTGAAAGTGTCGGTAACGGTGGTGAGCGCGCCGACCACGTCGTAGGCGCCGGCGCGGCGCACCTCGTGCAGCGACCAGGCACTGTCCTTGCCGCTCGACCAGGCAATCAGCGCTTTAGGTTTCGTCATCGGCGCGCCGACAGCATTTTCAGCGTGGCGTCGGCGGCACGTTCGCCGGATTCCCCGGCGCCGCCGACCGTTCCCCAGAGCGATTCATGCACCGCCTCGCCGGCGAACCAGACCGCATTGCCGAGCGGCTCCATCAAAATCCGGCGCGAGGGCTGGCCGCCCGGCGTGGCGGCGGAAAACGCCCCCAACGTCCAGGGATCCTCGTTCCAACGGGTCGCATGGGCGCGCTTGACCGCCCGTTTGATGTCGTTGCCGTAGAGGCCGCTCAGCCAATCGACCGCAAACGCCGCCATGGCGCGCTCGCCCTGGGCGGCGAGATCGCGGCCGAACCTGCCGGCCACGTCGACCATGCACAGCGCGGTACCGGAGACATTGGCAAACAGTGACGCGGTGCGCTGGCCGTCGGATTTCTCGAACACCAGTTCGTCGGCACGCAGCCCGAGCGGATTGTCGGAAAGCTCCAGCATCACATGATCGTAACTGCCGAGCTTGAGTCGCGCGGCGGCGTCGAGCTGGCGCTTGGGCAGGTCGGGCGTGAACCTGATTTTGCCGGAAACCAGAAGGTCGGTGGAAACGGTGACGATGGCGGCGCGCGCTTCGATCCTGCCCTTGCCGGTTTCAACCTCGACGCGGCCGCGGCCGGCCCAACCGATTCGCGTCACCGGCGTGGACAGCTGGACCGGCAATCCGGCCCCCAACCGCGCCAGCAACGCGCCAAGTCCCTGGCGGCAGAAAGCATCGATGTCGCGCTCGGCAGAGCGCGTGAAGTCGACCGCGGAAATGTCGGCGAGGTCCTTGGCGCAGCCATAGGGGCCAAGGATGAATTCCACGGTCGCGCGCCACTCGTCGAGATCCTTCGGCAGCGCCTGACTGCAGGCGACATCGCCCTTGCGCGCGGCTTCCGCGATGGCGCTCCTGGCGCGCACCAAAGCCGCGAACAAATCTTCCATTTCCGATTCGCGGGCATAGCGCCGGCCGATGCGCACGCGCTGGCCGGGCGGCGCCGGATAGATGTCGAGACCGCTCCCCGTGGCGAGCTTCGCCAGCGGATTGATGTCGGGCATGTGGATGGAATGGGCGCCGCGATCATACGGCACGCCGAAGGTGGCGGTATCGGTGATGCAGCGCCCGCCGACATGACCGGTGGCCTCGAGCAGCACGACGCGCCGGTTGGCGGCGAGGAGACGCCGCGCCGCCGCGATGCCGGCGGCGCCGGCGCCGATAATGACCACTTCCGGCGGCAACGCGCGCGGCTCCTGCGGACGCGGCGTGGTCTTCTTTTTCTCCGCCGGCGCACCAAAAGCTGGAGCATTCAAGGCCGGTGCGGCCGTCAGGACCGCTGAGGCGGCAAGAAACAATCGGCGGCTCAGTCGTTTCATGTCATCCAGGCATACGCGAACGGCAGCCACCATGCCGGAAGCGGCTTCGCCCGGCAAATGCGCTTCAAGGCTTGTGCGAGGAAGCCGCTGCGTCTACCTCTGCCCCGATTGCGGAGGACACCATGTTAGCGGCGGCGATGAAAGCTCTCTCCCAGATGTTCTCGCCGCCGTTTCGCCGGGTGCTGTGGAAATCGGTCGGGCTTGCCTTGATCCTGATCGTGCTGATCGGAATTGGCCTGCATCGGCTGCTGGTCTGGCTCAGCAGCAGCGGCACGGTCTGGGCGGAAGGTTTTATGGGTCCGACCGCGATCTCGGTCGTCGCGTGGATCCTGTCGATCGCCGCCGGGCTCGGCATCATTGTCGGATCGGTATTCCTGATGCCGGCGGTGACCGCATTGGTGGCGAGCTTCTTTGTCGACGAAATCGCCGAGCAGGTCGAGCGCGCCCATTATCCGGGCGAGCCGCCTGGCGCGCCGCTTCCGCTGATGCGCGCGGCGCTCGAAGGCGTGAAGACGGCACTGCTGGCGGTGGTGGTTTATCTGGTCGCCACGCCATTCCTGCTGCTGGCGGGTTTCGGCGCCGTGATCTTCTTTCTCGCCACGGCATTCCTGCTCAGCCGGGAATATTTCGAGCTAATCGCCATGCGCTACCGTCCGGCGGCCGAGGCCAAGCGCCTGCGCAAGGCAAACCAGGGCGCGGTGTTTCTCGCCGGCCTGTTCATCGCCGCCTTTGTGTCGATCCCGATCCTCAATCTGGCGACGCCGCTGTTCGGCACCGCATTCATGGCGCACATATACAAGCGGCTGCAGGGGCCGCGCCCGCCGCTGATCGAACACAGTGTTTAGCGGCACGTAGAGCATGATCCCGAAAAAAGCCTGCCCGGACTTGATCCGGGGTGGAAACCGGTTTTCGGAAAAGGTCATGCTCAGACAAAGAGCGCTTAAAATTATTTCGGCAAAGCAGTAATTGCGACTTTGGTCGTTCCGTCGACTTCCGCGATAATGCGCAACGTGCGCGAGTCGAATTCGATTCCCACCAAGCGCAGGTCGGTGACCGCCGTATCCACCTGCACGCCGTCGCCGCTCAGGCGGAACTCGGCGAGCGCGGCTTCGATGCTCTTGCGGGCATTGGCGGCGAACGCCTTGAGATCGATCACCGCATGCTCGGCAAGGGCACTTTCGAGATAGGGCACCGCGGCGCGCGCGGCCGCGCCGAGCAGACCGAACGCCGCTTCCGATTCTACGTCGATCGTCGTCTCGGTGAGGCGCAGGATCTGGCGCTCGCGGTCGAGCTGCGGCTTGCCCCAGACATGTACGGTGGCTTCGCTGCCGAGTCCGAACCAGCTTTTGGTCTCCCGCGCCTTCACCCGCAACGAGATCAACAGGCGATTGCCGGAGGCCGCCAGGCTGACACGCCGGATAGTGACTTCGAACGGGCCGCTCTTGTCTTCAGGAAAAGTCTTACCGGCAAGCTGCGGCTCCAACAGCCGGTTGATTTCAGTGAACGGCACGTCGATCGGCACCGCGATGTTGACCCGGCCCTGCGGCATGGGTGGAACGAGGTCCAGCGTGGCCGGGAACGGGCAGTTCGGTGTGCTCTCGGCCGGCGTGATGCGGGTTTCCGCCTGCACGCCGATGGTGAGCGTGACATTGGCGGCATCGATGCGCGGCTGGGCGGCGAAGGCGCGCGTGGGCCGCACTTCCAGCCATAGTTTCGGCATGCCGGAGGAAGCGGCGCCGAGCGGAATGGAGCGGCACATCTTGGCCCATTCGCGCCGCGCGGCCTGCTCGATGAACGGGTCGTTGCGCAGCCGCGCCTGCAGCGCCGCCACCTGCTCGCCGACCTGCCGGTCGAGCAGCGGCTTGACCTCGTTGGTGACGCTGAGCTTGACGCCCACGATCGACAAGGCCGCGTCGGCAATGGAGACCTGGGCGGTCAGGTTCGGCTCCAGCCGCCAGTTCGACGTCAGTGCCGGGCGCGCGGTGATGGTGACACTGCCGCGAATGTCGGCGCGCTGATCGATTGCCTTGCCGGTCAGGCCCTGCATGCCCTTGCCGAGATTCTCGCCGAACAAGCCGCCGATCGCGCCGGCGAGATTACCCGCTTGGCTGGCGATCTGACCGGTGACGCGCAGGGCGCCGTTCAGCACCGTGGACACTGCCAGCGTCTCCGGCCGCCCGCTGACCGCCAGCGGGGCCCGGCTGATGGTCCAGCCGATGTCGGCATTGGACAGCAGTTGGCTGAACGGATTATCACGCTTGCCGGAGAAATCGCGCGGCGCGTTCGCCTCCATGGCGTCGCGGATGGCGGACAGCGAAATTGCGGTCGGTGTAATGATGACCGAGGTACGGGTGATCTGCGGCAACGGCGGAATTTCCGTCAAAGCCGGCCGGCCTTCTGTGGACGGCGCGGTCCACAGCATCTGCATGGCGAGTGTCGCGCCGGCAAAAGAGACGCCGAGCACGACCACGGCAATGACGATGGTTCGCAGCGACGGCATGCGCGTGTCCAAGCCCTATTCACCCTGCGGAATTGTATTTCAGCCCCAACGCCCGCGCCAGCGGACAACGTGACGCCGCGCTCGCTTACACTGTCTTCCCCGGCCATTTGCAAAGGTCGGCGATAGGGCATTTCTCGCACAGCGGGCGGCGCGCCACGCAGATATAGCGGCCGTGCAGAATGAGCCAGTGGTGGGCGTGGCGCTTGTACTTGTCCGGGACGACGCGCTCGAGCTTGCTCTCGACCTCGAACGGCGTGTTGCCGGTGGCGAGACCGGTGCGGTTGCTGACCCTGAAAATATGGGTGTCGACCGCGATGGTCGGCTCGCCGAAAGCGACGTTGAGCACCACATTGGCGGTCTTGCGTCCGACGCCGGGCAAGGCTTCCAAGGCCTCGCGGGTGCGCGGCACCTGGCCGCCATGTT
>JBKKAF010000164.1:0-8203 GCA_046714775.1 Xanthobacteraceae bacterium
TAGAGCATGATCCCGAAAAGTGGGAACCGGTTTTCGGAAAAGATCATGCTCAAACAATAAGCTAGAGCGTGATTGCGATTCAACCTGAAGCCATCACGCTCTAGTGTCCCGAATCCGAAGTTCGCACACACCCGCTGCGAGCACTGTTGCGAACTTCGGATTCAAAAGGGACACTAGAAATCATAGCGTGCTAGTGTGGCTTTGGTTCAGAAGTTCCCTTCCGACCCGGCCGCAAGCAATGGGGAACTTCTGAACCGCCACACTAGCCGGTCTTGCTAGTCAGTTTTGGCCTTTTCGACCTCGGCGATCACCGCCGCCGCTTCCTTGAAAGCATGGTTGGCCGCCGGCATTCCGCAATAGATCGCTTGCTGCAGGATGATTTCCTTGATGTCGTCGGTGGAGAAGCCGCCTTCCACCACCGCCGCGCGCACGTGCAGGCGGAACTCGTCCCACTTGTCGAGCCCGATCATCGTGCCGATCACCAGGATGCGCCGGGTCCGTTCATCGAAATGCGGGCGCGACCACAGCTCGCCCCAGGCGTAGCGGGTGATGAAGTCTTGGAATTCCGCGTCGAAGTCGGTCTTTCCGGCAGTGGCGCGATCGACCCAGGCGTTGCCCAGCACCTTGCGGCGCTTGCTCATGCCGCGTTCATATCGCTCCCGGTCTTCCATGCCTTCCTCCCCTGCGACTGCGCGGTGGCTGCCACCACCGCCTCGATCAGCTCGCCCAACCGGTCCGGCCGCATCAGCGACGGATCGAAGCGCTCAGCCTCGCCATATTGCCGGAATAGATGGGAATTTTCATCCCTCCAGGCAGCGCCCGCCATCCACCGAAAGCCAAAGCGGCGCTTGATCACCGTCTCCATCTTCACCAGCGCGATGTCGGAATGGCGCTGATCGCGCAAGATGCGTTCGAACGTTCGGGAAACCGGATCTTCGGTGCCCTCAAGCACTTGGGCGAACCATTTGTCATCGTAGATCAGCGCGCCGGTCACGTCATCGCGGCTGTTATTTGCCACCGACGTTGCCAGAATTTCGGTAAAGCGATCACTCATCGGACCGGACAGACGATCGAGCCGGTTGCGGCTGAAATAAGTCAGGCGGACGATAATCATGCTGCCTCCCGTGACTGATCCCTGCAAGGCACGCTGGATAAAGCGCGCGTCCTAACGGTTGCTGAATCGATACCGGAGTCTTCCGGGGGTATTCGTCTAATTGACCTAAGCCCGAGCAAGAAATTGCAAAACTTGCGCGGAAAATTCTTCCGGGCGCTCGATATTGGAAATATGCGCGGCATCCAACACGCTTAATGCGGCACCCGCAATGCGCTCGCGCATGAACTCGGCCGCTTCCAGGTTTGTGGCAGGATCGTGCCGTCCGGCGATGATGAGGGTCGGCGCCGCGATCTTTTGCAGAATGTCGCGATGATCCATGTCGCGCACCGCCGCGCAGCAGCCGATATAACCTTGCACCGGAGTGGCGGTCAGCATGGTCTTCATGCGCGCGGCCGCCGCCGGTGCCCGTTCGCGAAACTCCTGGCTGAACCAGAGCGTCAGAATGCGGTCGGCCAGCGGTTCCAGCCCGTCGCTGCGCACGGCGGCAATGCGCATATCCCACAAGGTCTTGTCGGCGTAGTAGCACGACGTATTGGAGAGAATGAGCCGTTCGATGCGCTCCGGCGCATGGGCGCCGAGCCACATGCCGACCATGCCGCCCATCGACAGGCCGCACCAGTTGACCTTGTCGAGCCCAAGCCCGTCCAGGATCGCCAGCACGTCGCGGCCGAGACGATCCATGGAGTAGGGGCCCTGCGGCGCGCCGGATTTGCCGTGGCCGCGGCGGTCGTAACGCACCAGCCGGTACTGCTTGGTGAACGGCGCGACCTGCGGGCCCCACATATGCAGGTCGGTGCCGAGCGAATTGCACAGCATCAGCACCGGCGCGCGCTCGGGGCCTTCGACCTCGACATGGATGGGACAGCCATCGGCGTCGATGACAGGCATGGCGTCTCTCCTGCCGATGCGATCGTTACGGGCGCTTGTTACCACGCCCCAGCGCACCGATCTGACGGTCGATGAAGGTCTGCGCGATGCCCTGATAGCCCATGAGCTCGAACAGCCGCGCCAGTTCGCCGACGGTCAAATGCGCGGTCACGCGCTCGTCCTCGGCCAGCACGTTGTAGAGGTTCCGCTTGCCGGCGACTGCCTTTCGGCTGCTCTCCTCGACGATCTTGTGCGCTTCCAGCTTGCCGAGTTTGGGAGCGAGCGCGACCGACACCGCTTCGGCCATGATCAAGCCGTTGGTGATGTCCAGATTGCTGCGCATGCGGTCGGTATCGACTTCGAGCCCTTGCGCGATGTCGACGATGGCGGCTAGCGCGCCGGAGCTGACCAAAAGGAGCGCGGGGAAGGTCGGCCATTGCGCCTGCCAGCCGCCGAGCGCGCGCTCATGCTCCTGGACCTGAGCGGCAAGGATGGTCGCCGCGAGATTGGGAGCGATGGTGGCCGCCGACAACGCCGAAGCCGCGGCGACCGGATTGCGCTTATGCGGCATGGTCGAGGAGCCGCCGCGGCCGGGCGCCGAGGGCTCGAACGCTTCCGCCACCTCTGTCTGCATCAGAAGCGCGACATCGCGCGCGATCTTGCCGCAGGTGCCGGTCAGGATCGCGCAGGCGGAGGCCACTTCCGCCAGCCGGTCGCTGTGGCCATGCCACGGAGCGTCCGGCAGCGGCAGGTTGAGCACGGCCGCCAGCCGCTCGGACACTTCAAGACCACGTTCGCCGAGCGCGGCCAGCGTTCCGGCGGCGCCGCCGAACTGCAGCACCAGCGCCTCCTTGCGCAGGCGCTTCAACCGTTCGCGCGATCGCGCCAGCGCCGCCGCATAACCTGCGAGCTTCAGCCCAAACGGAATCGGCAAGGCATGTTGCAACCAGGTGCGCGCGACCGCGGCGGCGCGGCGATGGCGGCCGGCCAGCGCCGTGAACGCCTCGATGGCGCGGTCGAGGTCGGCGAGCAGCGCATCGATGCCGGCGCGCAGCTCCAATACGAGAGCGGTGTCGATGACGTCCTGGCTGGTGGCGCCGGAATGGACGTAGCGCGCCGCCTCCGGGTCGGATTTCGCCACTTCGCCGGTGAGCGCCTGCACCAGCGGGATCGCCACGTTGCCGGCGGCGACCGCCTGCTCGCCCAACGCCACCAGATCGTAGAGCTCGGCGCGGCAGGCGGCGGCGATCGGATCGACGGCCGAGGCCGGGATGGCGGCGACGGCGGCTTCCGCGCGCGCCAGCGCCGCTTCGAAATCGAGCATGCGTTGCAAGCGCGCGCGATCATCGACGACCGCGCGCATGGCGGCGCTGGAAATCAGCGGCGTCAGCAGCGATGAAGGTATGAGGGGATTGGTCATGAGCAACGTGCTTAGCGGCCCGCGCGCCGGCCGCCAACCCAAAACGCCGGGCGGTCCCGCCGAAAAGGCTTTCCTCACGGCCCGGCAAGGCTTTATACCAGTGCCTTCATCACGGAGATATTGGCCGATGGCAATGACGATGAGTGGGGAGGTGCAACTCCCCGCGCCCCAGGATGCGGTATGGGCGAAGCTCAACGACCCAGAAGTGCTGAAAAGCTGCATCCCGGGTTGCGAACAGCTCGACAAGACCTCCGATACCGGCTTCCAGGCGGTGGCGACGCTCAAGGTCGGCCCGGTCAAGGCGCGCTGGAAGGGTAAGGTCACGCTCACCGATCTCGACCCACCCAACAGCTATCGCATCGTCGGCGAGGGCGAAGGCGGTATTGCCGGCTTCGCCAAAGGCGCCGCCAAGGTCACGCTGACCCCGAAGGAGGGCGGGACGCTGTTGCGCTACGAAGTCGAAGCGCAGATCGGCGGCAAGCTTGCCCAACTCGGCCAGCGCCTGATCAACAGTGCAGCCAAGAAAACCGCCGACGATTTTTTCGTAAAATTCGCCGCCGCAGTCAACGCGCCCGCGCCTGCCGCGGCAGCAAACAGCCCTTGACCGTCCGTCTGGCTGATGGTCAGAGTCGCAACGATCCAAGAAGGAGAAGCCCCATGTCCGCCGTCTCGATGACGGTGAACGGTAAAGCCGTCACCGGCGACATCGACCCGCGCACTTTGCTGGTGCAGTACCTGCGCGAGCATCTGCGGCTCACTGGCACCCATGTCGGTTGCGATACGTCGCAATGCGGCGCCTGCGTCGTGCACGTCAACGGCAAGGCGGTGAAAGCCTGCACTGTCTTTGCCTGGCAGCTCGAAGGCGCCGACGTGTTGACGATCGAGGGCGTCGCCGCGCCGGACGGCCCGCTGCATCCGATGCAGGAAGCCTTCCGCCAAAACCACGGGCTGCAGTGCGGCTATTGCACGCCGGGCATGATCATGACCGCGATCGACATCGTCAATCGCAAGGGCAATGAGCTCGACGACCGCACCATTCGCCACGAGCTCGAAGGCAATCTCTGCCGCTGCACCGGCTACCATAATATCGTCAAGGCAATCGCCGCCGGCGCGCGCGACATGGGCACCGACATGGGCACTGACATGGGCGGCGGCACGCCCGGTCAGCAGGCAGCGGAATAGGCCGGCAGGAGCAAGCCAGGAGCAAGTTATGTACGCATTCACCTATCACCGGCCGGCGACCGTGCGGCAGGCGGCCGGGCTGCTCGCCAAGCACGACGAGGCCAAGCTCTTGGCCGGCGGCCACACACTCATTCCGACCATGAAGCTGCGGCTTGCCGGGCCGACGCATCTCGTCGACCTGTCCAAGGTCGAAGGTTTGTCCGGGATAGAATTGACCGGGCGCTCGCTCACGGTCGGTGCGATGACCCGCCACCACGACGTCGCAACATCTCCCCTCGTGCAGCAGAACCTGCCGGCGCTGGCGTCGCTTGCCGGCCAGATCGGCGATCCGGCCGTGCGCCACATGGGCACCATCGGCGGCTCGGTCGCTAACAACGATCCGAATGCCGACTATCCCGCGGCCTGTCTCGGGCTTGGCGCCACCATCGTCACCAACAAAAGGCGCATCAAGGCCGACGAGTTTTTCAAGGGCCTGTTCGAGACAGCGCTTGAGCCGGCGGAGATCATCACCAAGGTCATCTTCCCGCTGCCCAAGAAGGCGGGCTATGTGAAATTCCCCAACCCGGCGTCGCGCTATGCCCTGGTCGGCGTGTTCGTGTCCAAGCGCGGCTCGGAGATCCGCGTCGCGGTGACCGGCGCCGGCGCCAATGGCGTATTCCGCGTGCCGTCGTTCGAGGAGGCGCTCAAGAAGCGCTTCGGGGCCAAAGCGCTGGAAGGCATGACCATCCCGGCCGGCGGCATGGGCGGCGACATACACGGCAGTGCCGAGTATCGCGCCCATCTGGTCGGCGTATTGGCACGCCGGGCAGTCGCTGCGGCGACGGCGTAACCGGTCACCATCCGGCCTGACCTGATTGGCGCCCGTTAACCGGCGCAGCGATTGGGCGTTTCCGCATGGCCCCGCCGCAGAGATGGGCGGGACAAGCCCGGCCATGACGCGATAAGTTGCCGCCATGAACAAGACGATAAGCCAAAAGCCGCAATCGCTGCCGGCCTCCATCGATGCCACCCTCGGTCTGCTGGGTGCGGCCGATTATCTTGCCGACCGCTCGCTGGCGACCGTGCTGTTCCTGGCCCTCAAAATGGGCCGGCCGTTGTTTCTCGAAGGCGAGGCGGGTGTCGGCAAGACCGAGATCGCCAAGGTTTTGGCAAGCACGCTCGGGCGGCGGTTGATCCGGCTGCAATGCTACGAAGGCCTCGACGTGGCTGCCGCGGTCTATGAGTGGAATTACGCCGCGCAGATGATCGCGGTGCGGCTTGCCGAAGCCGAGGGCGCGGTCGATCGCGAACGGCTCTCGCACGACATTTTTTCCGAGCGCTTCCTGATCAAGCGGCCGCTGTTGCAGGCGATCGAGCCTGATACCGCCGGCCCGCCGGTGCTGCTGATCGACGAACTCGATCGCGCCGACGAGGCATTCGAGGCGTTCCTGCTCGAGGTGCTGGCCGACTTTCAGGTGACCATACCGGAGCTCGGCACGGTGAAAGCGGAGCATCCGCCGATCGTCATCATCACCTCCAACCGCACCCGCGAAATCCACGACGCGCTCAAGCGCCGCTGCCTCTATCACTGGGTCGGCTATCCGAATGCCGAGCGGGAACTCGCCATCGTGCGCGCCAAGGTGCCGGACATCGGCAAGGCGCTGTCGGCCCAGGTGGTGCATTTCGTGCAGGCGCTGCGCCAGGAAGACCTGTTCAAGGCGCCGGGCGTGGCGGAGCCGCTCGACTGGGCGTCCGCGCTGATGCAGCTCGATGCCACCGAGCTCGATCCGGCCACCGTCTCCGACACGCTTGGGGCGCTGCTCAAATATCAGGACGACATCGCCCGCATCGAGGGCCCGAAAGCGAAAGACCTGATCGACCATATGCGCACCGCCATGCGGGCGGCGGAGTGACGGGTGCATGAGTGATCCGCACGGACGCCTGGCCGACAACATCGTGTACTTCGCGCGCGCCTTGCGCGCTGCGGGGATACCGGTCGGGCCGGGCGCGGTGCTTGACGCGCTCGCGGCACTGAGGACGGCAGGCGTCGGCGCCCGCGACGATTTTTATTGGACGCTGCATGCGGTGTTCGTGAAGCGCCACGAGCATTCCGTCCTGTTCGATCAAGCCTTCGACCTTTTCTTCCGTGCCTCCGGCGCGCTCGATGCCCTGATGGCGTCTCTGCAGCCGGCGCTCTCCGAAACCGAAATACCGAAGCCCGGCGCCCGGCGCATCGAAGAGGCCTTGTTCTCAGGACTCAAGGACACGGAGCGCGAGCGGCGCGCGGAGGCCGATGCGCGCCTGACCGTGTCGGACCGTGAAGTGCTGCAGAACAAGGATTTCGCACAGATGACGGCGGCCGAGATCGCCGCCGCCAGGGATGCGATCAAGCGGCTGGTGCTCGATCTCGACGAAGTGAGGACCCGGCGGCTGCGGCCCCATCGCCACGGTCACAAGGTGGACATCCGCCGCACCTTGCGGGCGAGCCTGAAGGCCGGCGGCGCGGTGATCGACCTGAAATATCTCGGACCGCGCACGCGGCAACCGCCGATCGTGGCGCTGCTCGATATTTCCGGGTCCATGAGCCAGTACACCCGGCTGTTTTTGCATTTTCTCCACACGGTGACCGATGCGCGCAAGCGCGTGCACACATTCCTGTTCGGCACCCGGCTCACCAATGTCACGCGCGCGCTCAAGGCGCGCGATCCCGACGAAGCGCTGGCGGCCTGTGCGACCAGCGTCGCCGATTGGTCCGGCGGCACCCGCATCGCCTCCTCGCTGAAGGGCTTCAACAAGCTGTGGGCGCGGCGCGTGCTCACCCAGGGCGCGATCGTGCTCTTGATCACCGATGGGCTGGAGCGCGACGCCGACGACCGGCTCGCCTTTGAGATCGACCGGCTGCATCGCTCCTGCCGGCGGCTCATTTGGCTCAACCCGTTGCTGCGGTTCGAAGGCTTCGAGGCCAAGGCCAAGGGCATTAAGGCGATGCTGCCGCATGTTGACGAACTGCGGCCGATCCACAATCTAGAGGCGATGGCGGATCTGGTCCGTGCGCTATCCGTATCCGGCGGCGGAAATCCGAAGGCATGGCTCGCCAAGGTGGCCTAGCAAGCACCGGCGGCCGGATACGGCAGTGGAGGCTCTCATGCTCGCGCGCGATGAGGATATCCTGAACGCCGCCGAGGATTGGCGGAAGCAGGGGCGCGGCGTCGCCCTCGCGACCGTGGTGGAGACCTGGGGCTCGGCGCCGCGGCCGATCGGCTCCAATCTGGTGATCGACGATCAGGGAAATTTCCTCGGCTCGGTGTCGGGCGGTTGCGTCGAGGGCGCGGTGGTGACCGAAGCGCTCGACGTGATCGCCAGCGGCAAGCCGAAGACGCTGGAGTTCGGCGTGGCCGACGAGACCGCCTGGCAGGTGGGGCTGTCCTGCGGCGGCACGATCCGGGTCTATGTGGAGAAAGTGGAGTAACGCTGTGAGCGCGCCACGCACTCCTCTTACCTCTCCTGCTTGCGGGGGAGGTCGGCGAGCCACAAGCGCGTTCACGCGCCTCTGCGACGCGCTATGGCGAGCCGGGAGGGGGCCGCTACGGCCGCATCGCATTCCCCCCCCCCCCCCCACCCCCCCCCCAAGGGGGGTGACG
>JBKKAF010000165.1:0-3107 GCA_046714775.1 Xanthobacteraceae bacterium
ATCCGGCGGTCGAGGCGATCAAGAATGCCATCCGCGGCGAGGACATTCTGTCGATCGCCATCACGCGGGTGGGACCATTCCCGCCCCGCATGTCGAATGTCGGCGTGGTGATCGACCTCGCCGTGCATGACATCGACCTGATCCGCTGGTTCACGGATTCGGAAATCATCGAGGTGCAGCCGCAGCTCTCCAGCGCGGTCGCTGAGCGCGAGGACATCGCGCTGCTGCAGTTTCGCACCGCTTCCGGCGTGCTGGCCCACATCAACACCAACTGGCTCACCCCGTTCAAGGCGCGCAACGTCACGGTCGCAACGCGCAAGAAATATCTCACCGGCGATCTGCTGACCCGGCAGGTCACCGAATGTTTCGGCTTTCAGGCCGACGGCAGCTATTCGATGCGGCATCTGTCGGTTGGTCATGCCGAGCCGCTACGCGCCGAGTTGCAATCCTTCGTCGCGGCGATCCGCGCCGGCGAACAGCCGGCGGTGACCGGGGAGGAGGGCGTGGCCAGCCTCGAAATCGCCATCCGCTGTCTCGACGGCAGGCCGCTTTCGAGCGCGACCCCGCTGCAACCCGCCGCCCGGCGGGTCACCGCCTGACGCCTGCCCATCAAAGACGACGTCTCGTGACGACGATGAATCAGCACGCCCGCCTCGACTCTGCGCCGCTTGCGTTCATTGATGTCGCCGCCCAGCGGCGGCGGCTCGGGCGCGCGGTGGACGACGCTATCGCCCGCGTGCTCAGCCATTGCCAGTTCATCATGGGCCCGGAAGTGCGCGAGGCCGAAGAGGCTCTGGCCGCGTTCTGCGGCGCGCGCCATGCCATCACCTGTTCCAGCGGTACCGACGCGCTGCTGCTGGTGCTGATGGCCAAGGGTGTTGGGCCGGGCGATGCGGTGGTCTGCCCGAGCTTCACCTTTGCCGCCACCGCCGAAGTGGTGGGCCTGGTCGGCGCCACCCCAGTGTTCGCCGACGTCGAGGAGCAGAGCTTCAATCTCGATCCGGCCAGCCTGCAGCGCGCCCTGGCGACCGCGCGCAAGGCCGGGCTGCGGCCGAAGGCGGTCATTCCGGTCGACCTGTTCGGCCAGCCGGCCGATCATGACGCCATCGCGGCCATCGCCAAGGCGGAAAATCTTTTCGTGCTGGATGACGCCGCCCAAGCCATCGGCGCCACCTTTCGCGGCCGGCGTGTCGGCACGCTGGCGCCCGCGACCGCCACCAGCTTCTTTCCGGCCAAGCCGCTCGGCTGCTACGGCGACGGCGGTGCCGTGTTCACCGACGACGATGAGCTCGCCGAGGCGATCCGTGGCTTGCGGGTCCATGGCGGCGGCCGCGATCGCTATGATTGCGAGCGCATCGGCATCAACGGCCGCTTCGACACCATCCAGGCGGCGGTGCTGATCGAGAAGCTGAAGATTTTCCCCGAAGAGATCGCAGCGCGCGAGCGCATTGCGCAACGCTATTCGGAACGGCTTGCCGGCGTGACCAATATTCCCCAGCTCGCCGAGGGCGCCACTTCGGTCTGGGCGCAATACACCATTCGGCTGGCGCTCGGCCGGCGCGATGCTTTCGCCGCCGCGCTCAAGGCGCAGGGTATTCCCACCGCGGTCCACTATCCGGTGCCCGTGCATCGCCAGGAGGCCTATAGGCGGTTTCCGGCGGCGGAAGGCGGCCTGCCGGTCAGCGAGCGGCTGGCCGGCGAAGTCATCAGCCTGCCCATGCACGCCTATCTCGACGCGCCGACCCAGGATCACATCATCGACGCCGTGCGCCGCGCGCTCGGCGGGTGAGGGAATCGTTTCAGTTCCTGGTATTGTCGTCATCCTGAGCTGCGAGTGGCCGTCGGCCGCGAGCCTCGAAGGGTGACATGCCGCCATCCTTCGAGGCGCCTTCGGCGCACCTTAAGATGACGGCGCCGGGGCGACACCATCCAATGATCGGGCGCATCTTTACCGTCGGTGGTTTTACGCTCCTGTCGCGGCTCAGCGGTTTCGCCCGCGATGTGGTGCTGGCCGCCGTGCTGGGCGCCGGTCCGCTGGCGGACGCCTTCTTCGTGGCGCTGCGGCTGCCCAACCATTTTCGCGCCATCTTTGCCGAAGGGGCCTTCAATGCCGCCTTCGTGCCGGCCTATGCGCGCATCCGCACCGCAAGCGGCCCCGATCAGGCCCGCCTGTTCGCCGACCGTGTGTTCACGCTGTTGTTCGCCAGCCAGGTGGTGCTGCTCGCCGTGATGTTGCTGTTCACGCCCGCCATGATCGCGCTGGTGGCGCCCGGCTTTGTGAACGACCCGGAACGCTTCGCGCCCGCGGTCGAACTCACCCGCATCACCTTTCCCTATCTCCTGCTGGTGACGCTGGTGACGCTTTATGGCGGTATCCTCAATGCGCTCGGCCGCTTCGCCACCCCCGCCGCCGCGCCGATCCTGCTCAATCTCTCGATGCTGGCGACGCTTGCGCTCGCGGTATTCTTTCCGACCGCCGGCCATGCCGCGGCTTGGGGCGTGTTGATCGCCGGCTGCCTGGAAGTGCTGCTGGTCGCCGGCGACGCGGCGCGGCAAGGCGTGCTGCCGGCGTTCCGCTGGTCGCGGCTCGACCTCGAGGTGAAGCTCTTCCTCAAGCGATTCGTGCCGGCGACGCTTGGCTCAGCCGAGACTCAGATTGCGCTGTTTGCCGACACCATCATCGCGAGCTTCCTCGCCTCCGGCGCGCTGTCGGCGCTGTACAATGCCGACCGGCTCAATAAGCTCCCGGTCGGAGTGATCGGTATCGCGGTCGGCACCGTGCTGCTGCCGGAGATGGCGCGCCGCTTAGCGCAAGGCGACGAGGCTGGCGCGCGCCATGCGCAGAACCGGGCCGTCGAGCTGACGCTGCTCCTGGCGGTTCCGTGCCTGGTGGCCTTCCTGCTGTTGCCCGATCTGATCATCCGCGCATTGTTCGGGCGCGGCGCGTTTACCGAGACGGACGTGCAAGCCGCCGGCGCCACGCTCGCCGCCTATGCCATAGGCTTGCTGCCGTTTGTGCTGTTGCGCGGGGCGACGGTGACGTTTCTGTCGCGTGGCGACACCGTGACTCCGGTCAAGGCGCTGTTCTTTGCCGTCGCCGTGAATGT
>JBKKAF010000166.1:0-18908 GCA_046714775.1 Xanthobacteraceae bacterium
CTGACCGCCGTCTGGGCGGTGGTGGCGGAGGCCAATCGCTATTTCGCAGGCGAAGCTCCCTGGGCGCTGGCGAAAACCGATCCGGCACGGCAGGGCACGGTGCTCTATGTTACCGCCGAGGTGATCCGCCAGGTGGCGATCCTGGCCCAGCCCTTCATGCCGAATTCGGCGGACAAGCTGCTCGATCTGCTGGCCATACCAGCGGCCGAACGGCAATTTTCCGCGCTCGGCAGCGTCCGGCGCATTGCCGCCGGGGCGCAATTGCCGGCGCCGACACCGGTCTTTCCGCGTTATGTGGACAGCGAAGGAAGCGCCCAAACCTAATGCCGCTGATGCCGCCGATGCTGGTCGACAGCCATTGCCATCTCGATTTCCCGGATTTTGCGGATGAGATCGACGCCGTCCTGGCGCGCGCCAAGGCGGCGGGGATCGCGCGGCTGATCACCATCTCGACCCGGGTTAGGCGCCACCACGACGTCTTGGCCATTGCCGAACGGTCTGCCGATGTTTTCTGCTCGGTCGGCACCCATCCGCACAACGCGCACGAAGAGCTCGATATCACCGTCGACGACCTCGTCGCCCGCACGCGCCATGGCAAGGTGGTGGCGCTCGGCGAGGCCGGGCTCGACTATCACTACGACCACAGCCCGCGCCTGGCGCAGGAGCGCGGTTTCCGCAACCACATTGCGGCGGCGCGCGAAACCGGTTTGCCGCTGGTGATCCATACGCGCACGGCCGATGAGGATACCGCGCGAATTCTGGAAGAAGAGATGGGGAAGGGGGCCTTCCCCGCGGTGCTGCATTGCTACACCGGAGGACGCGAATTGGCGCAACGCGCTATAGCGCTCGGGCTGTACATTTCGTTCACCGGGATTTTGACGTTCAAGAAATCCGAGGAGCTGCGCGCCATCGCCGCCGCTTTGCCGGCCGACCGCATCCTGGTGGAGACCGATGCGCCTTATCTGGCACCCGGCCGCTTTCGCGGCAGGCGCAACGAGCCGGCCTTTGTGACCGAGACCGCCAAGGTTTTGGCCGAGACGCGGGGTGTGTCGTTCGACGAGATCGCGCGGCAGACCACCGACAATTTCTTCCGGCTGTTTTCGAAAGTGCCCCGCCCGGCGGCAGGCGCAGACAAGTTTACGCAGTCTGCGCAAGCTTGACTGCTTATGGCATGACGCTGACATTCACCATTCTCGGCTGCGGTTCCTCCGGCGGCGTGCCGCGGCCGGGGCTCGGCTGGGGCGATTGCGATCCGCACAATCCGCGGAACCGGCGCCGGCGCTGCTCGCTGTTGGTGGAGCGGCGCGACGACGGCGGCTGCACCCGCGTGTTGGTCGATACCTCGCCCGACCTGCGCGAACAGTTGCTCGATGCAAAGGTCGACTGGCTCGATGGCGTGCTGTTGACCCATGAGCACGCCGACCAGACCCACGGCATCGACGACCTGCGCGCCTTGGTGATCCACCGCCGCCGGCGCATCGATGCCTATCTCGACGAGCCGACCTCCCGCGCCATGCGCGCGCGCTTTGCCTATTGCTTCGAGACGCCGCCCGGCAGCAGCTATCCGCCACTGCTGAACGAGCACCGGCTGGTCGCCAGCCAACCGGTCACCATCGAGGGGAAGGGCGGTGCGATCAGCGCCCTGCCGTTTCTGCAGCAGCATGGCGATATCCCTTCGCTCGGCTTCCGCATGGGTGACGTGGCCTATTCGAGCGACCTGAACGGCCTGCCCGCTGAGAGCGTGGCCGCCCTGGCCGGCCTCGACCTGTGGATCGTTGATGCGCTCCGCTGGACGCCGCATCCCAGCCATTTCTCGGTCGATGAAGCGCTGGCCTGGATTACGCAGATCGCGCCGCGCCGGGCGATCCTGACCAATCTCCACTCCGACCTCGACTACGAGGACCTGCGCGGCCGGCTGCCGACCGGCGTCGAGCCGGCTTACGATGGACTGACCATAGAGATCGGAGGCAGCGCCGGTGACCAGATCGTGCTGCTGAACAGATAAAATTGTCACGAATTCAGCAACTTCGATCCTGACGCTCACGTAACGCCACCCAGCTATATATTCCATAATATGTCTTATGCGAATCCAGGAACGGCGGGCCGGCAGCCGCGTTGACCGATATCAAGGCGCCCACGCGCCATGTCCGCTGTGCTCCACCCCAATCGCATGAGGTATCGCCGTGACCAGTAAGGTGAGAAAACTCGAACCGCGCCGTGAGATGGCACGGCTGAATACCCCGACCGATCTCTCCGACGATGCGATCCGGGAGGTCTCCGCAGCGCTCAATGGGCTCCTGGCCGATACCTTTGCCCTTTATGTGAAGACCAAGAATTTCCACTGGCACGTCAGCGGTCCCCATTTCCGCGACTACCATCTGCTGCTCGACGAACAGGCTGCGCAGATCGAGGCCAGCGTCGATGTCCTTGCCGAGCGCGTTCGCAAGATCGGCGGAACGACGATCCGCTCTATCGGTCACATCGCCAAGCTCCAGCGGGTCCGGGACAACGACGAGGACATCGTGCTCCCGGGCGACATGTTGAGCGAGCTGATGGCCGACAACAAGGCGCACATCGAGAACATGCGCAAGACTCACAAGCTCGCCGACGACCACGAGGACGTGGCGACGGCAAGCCTGCTTGAGGTCTTCATCGACGAGGCCGAGAAGCGTTGTTGGTTCCTCTTCGAGGCAAGCCGCGGCGTCGACCGCAGCGGGCATTAACCCATCCACCCACTTGTCATGCCCCGCGAAAGCGGGGCATCCACTATCCACCGCAGCATATCAGGGGCGGACCGCTTATCGGCTTCGCCCTGGAAGACTGGATCGTTTGCGGTCCGGTGAAGATGGTGGAGCCATGACCCCTTCCCGCGACATATCCCGCCTGCTCGACCTCATGGCGGCGCTGCGCATGCCCGGCTCGATCGCGGCGCGGCTGCTTGCGCTGTCGTAGAGGCGGCCTAAACTGACCCCTCATAGATGCCTCGAACGTTTTGGATGACCCATGAAGCGTCTGCTCATAACGATTGTTGCTCTCGCCCTCGGCACACCGCTGCTGGCGCACGCTGCGGACTGGCCGACAAAGCCGGTCCGCATCATTGCGCCCTTCGCGGCCGGCGGCTCTGCCGATACGCTCGGCCGCGCCTTCGGCGAACAGCTCAGCGCGGCGTTCCAGCAGCAATTTTTCGTCGAGAACCGCGGCGGAGCCGGAGGATTGGTAGGCTCGGCGGCGGTCGCCCATGCGGATCCGGATGGCTATACCTTGGTGGTGTCCAGCCTCGGGTCACATGTGATTGCGACAGTAACAAACGCCAATCCGGGTTTCGATCCGATTGCAGATTTCACCCATGTGGCCTATTTCGGCGGCCCTCCCATTGTGATGATGGTGCATCCGTCGCTCGGGGTGAATTCGCTCGAAGAATTGTTGGCGCTGGGGAAAAAAAGCACGAGCGCACTTGCCTATGTATCGCCAGGCCCCGGTACGCTCGGCAATCTGGTCGCCGAATATTGGGCGCGCAAGCAGGACATTAAGCTGGAGCACATTCCTTACAAAGGCGCCGCCCTGGCGGTCACCGACCTCATCGGTGGCCACGTCAAGGTAGGATCGATGACCTTCACCACGGCGAGTACGCAGATCCGCAGCGGGAAGGTTGTTCCGCTCGCTGTGACCTCCGCCAAGCGCCTGACCGAATTCCCCAACGTGCCGACATTCAGGGAGCTTGGCTATTCGGACATGGTGGCGACGGCGTGGTTCTCACTGTCCGGGCCGAGGGCGTTGCCGAACGACATCGTCCTGGCAATCAATCGAGCGGTCGACAAGGCGAAGGACAATCCGGCAATGCAACAGCGCCTTGCCTTGGAAGCGATCGAGACCGAGAAGATGACTCCGGCGGAGTTCACCAAGTTCGTCATCACAGAGCATGCCAAATGGGGCCCGGTGGCCAAGGCGGTCATGACGATGAAGTAGGCGTTGCGGCGTCCGCTGGGTTCCCCCGACGCGCTGGCACGTAACCCAGGTCCATGGACGTTATTGGGCTCCTGGCAGCGGCAATTCTATCGACAGCCCTCGTTTCATCTTTCTGCACTCACCATAGACCCATTTTGCGATCGCCAAGTCGGCAACCGCCGTGCCGTTATTGTTCGCGTGATAAGTGATCTGCTCGTCACTGGTGCGGCCCGGAAACGTGCCGGCTGCCAGTTCGCCAAGTTCATGGATTTTGTCCCAGGTGATGATGCCATTCCGCAAAGGCTCGATCAGTCCGGCCTGTTGATCCTGCTCAACAGATTCGCGCCAGTTCGTGATGATGAAGTCCGCGCGTTCGGTCGTGACGTCGTCGTTCTCTCGGCGGCCGGATTTGACCCAACCGCCTTTCACCAGCGCATTGTTGGAGCCCACGATGGTCACGATATGCTGGCCGGGCTCGATCCAGTTTCCGTCGAAAACAGGCACGCTGGAGTTTGTAGCGCAGATCACCACGTCGGCGTTCTTCATCACCTCTCGCGGATTCTCTACAGGAACAAACGTGGCGTCGACCAACTCGGACATTTGGTTGCAAAAGGCTTTGCGCGTATCCGGGTTGCGGCTGAACACCTTGTAGGTCTCGATCTTGCGCTCATTCTGTAGCGCGAGGATCTTGTGCAGCGCCTGTCCGCCAGATCCATAGACGCCAGCCGTTCGCGCGTTCCTGCGTACCAGGTGGCGGAAGCCGACGCCGCTTGTCGCAGCTGTCCGCAGCGCCATATTGCTGGAGAAGCCAACGCGTTTGTCGGTGATTTCACCGATCAAGATGGCCTGCAGATGAGCAGTTTCTGAATCCCACAGCAGATAAACAGGGTGTTCGCGGTATGGATAAACCTGGTTGCTGGGATCGTTGCTGACAAGCTCGGCGCGGGTAAGTGAGCCGATGACGCCCAGACCATCGACGCCGCCGGGAAAATTAGAAACGCGCACATTCTTTTTGGAGTGTACGCGGCGCCGCGGGGCGTTGATGATGGGGAACGAGAAGGCCTCCTTGTAGCCTTGCTCTACCAGGTCGATGGCCCGATCCATCGTGATGACGTCCTTGATCTCTTGCGGCCTGAGGAGAAGAATGGTGTTGCTGTTGACGTTCATGCGACCTTTCCTGGAATATTGTGGCTGCGTGTAAGCAAGGGTTGGACGAGAATTTCATTGGGATCGCTCTCAGGATACAAAAGTCAGCTGGTCGCAACAAGGACGTGAATACAACTCACCGTCTTTGTTGCTTTGATCGATTGAACTGCTGTATTCCGCCGTAGCAAAGAGGCCGCGCCGTCCGTCGGTTTCGCCCTGGAGGATGGATCGTCGGCGATCCGGCGAAGACGGTGGAGCATATGACCCCCTCCCGCGACATATCGCGCCTGCTCGACCTCATGGCGGCGCTGCGCACGCCCGGCACCGGCTGTCCTTGGGATTTGCAGCAAAGCTTTCCCACCATCGCGCCCTACACGATCGAGGAAGCCTATGAGGTCGCCGACGCCATCGCGCGCGGCGACCTCGACGATCTGCGCGAGGAATTGGGCGACCTCCTCCTACAAGTCGTGTTTCACGCCCGCATGGGGCAGGAGCAAGGTGCTTTCGATTTCGGCGACGTGGTGCAAGCCATCACGGAAAAGCTGGTCCGCCGTCATCCGCACGTGTTCGGCGAGCAGCGCGGTCTCAGCGCCGAGGCGGTCGCGGCCTTGTGGGATCGCATCAAGCGCGAGGAAAAGGCCGGCAAGGGTGAAGTTGGCAACGAGGGCGGACGCAGGAGCGCCCTCGCCGGTATTCCGGTCGCGCTGCCCGCGCTGACCCGCGCGCTCAAGCTGCAGCTAAAGGCCGGCAAGGTCGGGTTCGACTGGAACGATCCGCTGGCGGTGCTGGCGAAGATCCGTGAGGAAGCCGACGAGATCGAAGCCGATATCAAAGCCGGCAATCGCGTCGCCGCGGCGGCGGAAGTCGGCGATCTGTTGTTCGCCGTGGTCAACTTGGCGCGGCATCTGGATGCCGACCCGGAAGCCATCTTGCGCGGCACCAATATCAAGTTCGAGCGCCGCTTCGGCGCCATCGAGGATGCCCTCGCCAAACAGGGAAAATCGCCCGAACAGGCGACGCTGGCGGAAATGGACGCGCTGTGGGATGCGGCCAAGCAGGCGGAGAAATAGCGTTCTGGCGTTACCCTGGCCCAGTGGTGCTGAACTTGGCGCGCACCCGCTGGGCAGTGGCCTGATCGACCCGCACGGTCACCGCCAGCCGCCCGCTGGGGTGCAGGGACTTTTCCATCACCTCGGTGTGGCGGTGCAGCCAGCTCACCCCTGCCCCGTCAGCGGTATCGAGCAGAAGCTCGATCATCACGCGGCTTTCGCCCAAGCGTTGCTCGATCATGGCGATGAGGCTGGCCACGCCCTCGCCGGTAATCGCCGATGTCAGCACCGGCCGTGTGGCGGCGGCCTGGCGTTCGGCCAGATTGCCGACCTGGACGCGTTCCTCGCCGCCGAGGCGGTCGATCTTGTTCCACACCTCGATGATGCGGCTATCCCCCGGCTCGATCCCGAGTGCACGCAGCACCTCGGCGACGTCCTGCGATTGCGCTTCGGTGTCGCCGTGGGAGACGTCGCGTATATGAAGGATCACGTCGGCCTCGATCACTTCTTCCAACGTGGCGCGGAAGGCAGCCACCAGCATGGTCGGCAGGTCCGAGATGAATCCTACCGTATCGGACACGATGATTTTGGCGCCGTGCGGCAGCGCGATGGCGCGCAGCGTCGGGTCGAGCGTGGCGAACAGCATGTCGGCCGACAGCACGTCCGCTTTGGTCAAGCGGTTGAACAGGGTCGATTTGCCGGCATTGGTGTAGCCGACCAGCGCGACGATCGGATAGGGCACGCGCTTGCGGCTGTCGCGGTGCAGCTTGCGGGTGCGTTTGACCTTGTCGAGGTCACCCTCGATGCGCCGGATGCGCTCCTCGATCAGCCGCCGGTCGGTTTCGAGCTGGCTTTCGCCCGGGCCGCCGAGAAAACCGAAGCCGCCACGCTGGCGCTCGAGGTGGGTCCACGAGCGCACCAGCCGGCTCTTCTGATAGGTGAGATGCGCCAGTTCGACCTGCAGCGAGCCCTCGCGGGTCTGCGCGCGCCGCCCGAAAATTTCCAGGATAAGCCCGGTGCGGTCGAGGACCTTGGCGCCCCAGGCCTTTTCCAAATTGCGTTGATGCACCGGCGACAGCGCGCAATCCATCACCTCGCTGCCCGCCTCGAGGGTTTTGACCAGGCCGGCGCTCTCCTCGACCTTGCCCTTGCCGATGAAGGTGGCCGGGCGGATATCGCCGACCGAAACAATTCCGGCTTCTACGACGGTGAGATCGATAGCGCGCGCCAGTCCGACCGCTTCGTCGAGCTTGGCCTCGGGCGCGCGCGATGCCGCGTGAGCGCGCACAGGTGAACGTCCCGCCGATCTGCTGCGCAGATACGGTTCAATGACGATGGCGCGGCCGGTCTCTGACCCCCCTCCCGGGCTCAGTCGATCGGCGCGGCTATCGAACCGGCGGGGCTCCAATCAGGCCTGTTCCCCGGCCGGCGCCTCCTCGGCCCCCTCGAAGAGCTGGATCGGATGACCCGGCATGATCGTCGAGATGGCGTGCTTGTAGACCAGCTGCGAATGGCCGTCGCGGCGCAGCAGCACGCAGAAATTATCGAACCAAGTGACCACGCCTTGCAGTTTCACCCCGTTCACCAGGAAGATGGTCAGTGGGACTTTGCTTTTGCGGACATGGTTGAGGAAGGTGTCTTGGAGGTTTTGTAAGCGGTCGGCCGCCATTGTCTTGTTTCCGTTTTTTCCCGCGGGCCCCTTCCCGCGAGGCTTATTGCCAAGTCACTGTGTCCCTCGTTTTTGACGTTATGACCCACGAGGACTTGGGGACCGCCATTACAGGGCACCGGCGCGAACGGTGCAAGCGCAAGTTGGGGCTCGAAGGGCCAAATCGGCTTTCGTGGGCCGTCAGGAGCGTTCCGCGTGGCGATGAAAGTTCTGCCGCAATGCGGTGGCAACCGCGCCCGGGACCCCATTGCCGATCGGCCGGCCGTCGATGCGCACCACCGGCATGACGATCTGGCTGGCCGCCGTCACAAAGGCCTCGCGCGCGCCATAAGCCTCCTCCACCGTGAACGGGCGCTCCTCCAGCGTCAGCCCTTCCTCACTGATGACGTCGAGCAGCACCGCCCGGGTGATGCCGCGCAATATGCCCTGCTCGGCCGGCCGGGTGACGACCTTGCCGTCGCCGGTGACGATCCAGGCATTGGTCGATGACCCTTCGGTGACGGTGCCGTCGGCCGCGACAAACCAGGCTTCGCGGGCGCCCTGCTCGCGGGCGGTTTGCTTGGCCAGCACATTCGGCAACAAAGCGATGGCCTTGATGTCGACGCGCGCCCACCGATTGTCCGGCAGGGTCACCACGGCGATGCCTTCAGCGGCAATCTTGTCGTTGCCCGCGATATCGATACTGCGCGCGGTTACCACCACGCTCGGCGCGGTCTCCGGTGGCGGAAAGGCATGGTCGCGGCGCGCCACCCCCCGGGTGACCTGCAAATAGACGATGCCGTCGCGCACGCGGTTGCGGCGGACGGTTTCGCGCAGCACCACCGCGAGCGCCGCCTCCGACATGGGTTGCGCGATGCGCAACTCGCCAAGCGAGCGCCTAAGGCGCGCGAGATGACGGCGCTCGTCGATCAGCCGCCCGCCCCTCACCTCGCAGACTTCGTAGACGCCGTCGGAAAATTGATAGCCGCGATCCTCGACATGAACCGCAGCGTCGCGCCGGAGCACATACCGGCCATTGACATAGACGATGCGCGACATGGCGCTTTAATCGATCCCGAGCGCCTTGAGCTTGCGGTGCAAAGCCGAACGCTCCATGCCGACGAATTCAGCGGTGCGTGAGATATTGCCGCCAAAGCGGCTGATCTGGGCGACCAGATATTCGCGCTCGAACACCTCGCGCGCCTCGCGCAGCGGCAGGCCCATGAGTTGCTCGCCGCCGTTGCCATTCGGCATGTTCGGCACCATGGAGCCGACGTCCTGCGGCAGCATATTGGCGGTGATCACCGCATCCGGATCGCCGCCCGCCAGAATCATCAGACGTTCCACATTGTTGCGCAGCTGGCGCACATTGCCCGGCCAGTCGTGCGACTGCAGCACCGCCATGGCGTCCCCGCCGATCAGCCGCTTGGGAAGGCCGGTGGCCTGCGAGATCTGGTCCATGAAGTATTGCACCAGGTCGGGGATGTCCTCGCGCCGCTCCGCCAGCGGCGGCACCCGCACCGGCACCACCGAAAGCCGATGATAGAGGTCCTCGCGGAACTTGCCCGCCGCGATCTCGGCTTCGATATTGCGTCCGGTCGACGACACGATCCGCACGTCGACCGAGACTTTATGGCTGCCGCCGACCCGCTGGAAGGTCTGATCGACTAAAACGCGCAGGACCTTGTTTTGGGTCTCGCGCGGCATGTCGGCGATTTCGTCGATGAACAGCGTGCCGCCATGCGCTTCTTCCAGCGCGCCAATCTTGCGGCCCTCCGCGCCGTTGGTCTGCTCGACCCCGAACAGCTCGACCTCCATGCGCTCCGGCGTCATCGCCGCCGCATTGATCACGATGAACGGCCCATCGGCGCGACTGGAGAGGACATGCACCGTGCGCGCCGCCAGCTCCTTGCCGGCGCCCGAGGGTCCGACGATCAGGATGCGGCTGTTGGTGGGCGCCACTTTCTCGACGGTCTGGCGCAGCTGATTGAGCGAGGGCGAGTGTCCAATCAGGGTTGCGGTCGCCGGCGCCTGCTGCTTGAGCGCCCTCACCTCGCGTTTGAGCCGCGACGTTTCCAGCGCCCGCTCCGCCACCAGCACCAGGCGGTCGGCCTTGAATGGCTTCTCGATGAAGTCGTAGGCACCCTGCTTGATGGCTGCGACCGCGGTTTCGATATTGCCGTGGCCGGAAATCATCACCACCGGCAGTTCCGGATGCTGCTGCTTGACGGCGTCGAGCAATTGCAGGCCGTCGAGCCGGCTGCCCTGCAGCCAGATATCGAGAAAGATCAGGCTCGGCCGGCGCGCGGCGACCGCGGCCAGCGCATCATCGCTGTCGCGCGCCGTACGCGCGGCATAGCCTTCATCCTGCAGAATGCCGGAGACCAGTTCGCGGATGTCTGCTTCGTCGTCAACGATGAGGATGTCGGAGGCCATGGTTCAGGAATTCGCTGCCAGTTCGGGTGTTTCGGGTTCGGGTGCGGCGTGAATGACGACGGTGTCGGGATCGGCGGCAAAGCGCACGCGAATCCAGGCGCCGCGCTGTCCGGCTATGCGGTCGGCGGCGTCACGGAGCTCGATCTGTCCGCCGTGATCCTCCAGAATGCGTCCGACGATCGCCAGTCCAAGCCCCGTGCCTTTTTCTCGCGTCGTTACATAGGGTTCGAGCAGGCGGCTGCGGTTTTCCTTCGGCAGGCCGATGCCGTTGTCGACCACATCGATCACGATATCGCCGCCGTCGCGGGCGGCCGACACGTGGATGCTGCCGCGCCCGAGCGCGGCGGCCGGCACCGCGGCGACGGCCTCGGCAGCGTTCTTGATGACATTGGTGAGCGCCTGGGAAATCAGCCGGCGGTCGAACCGCGCCTGCATTGGGTCTTCTGCCATATCGACCTGGATATCGATCTCCGGATGTCCGACGCGCAGCAGAAACACCACCTGCCGCACCGCGTCCGCGACATCGTCGGCCGCGATCACCGGCTTCGGCATGCGGGCAAACTTCGAGAACTCGTCCACCATGCGTTTGATGTCGTCGACCTGGCGCACGATGGTGTCGGTGCATTGGTGGAAGATCGCGGCATCCTCCTTGATCAGCGGCCCGTATTTGCGGCGCAGCCGCTCGGCCGACAATTGGATCGGTGTCAGCGGATTCTTGATTTCGTGGGCAATGCGGCGGGCGACGTCGGCCCAGGCGGCGGTGCGTTGCGCACTGACGAGATCGGTGATGTCGTCCAAAGTGACCACGTAACCGTGCTCAGCCTCCGGGGATTGTTCGCTGGTCACCCGAACCGACAGATTGCGCTCGCGGCCCTTGCGGTTGATGGTGACCTGCCCCTGCACGAGGCGCTGCGACCCGGATTTCGCCGCGGCCAGCAGCTCGGACAATTCCGGCACGACGGATTCGAGCGGCTGACTCAAAACTTCGGCCTCGGAATGGCCGATCAGCCGTTCCGCCGACCGATTCAGAATGCTGATGCGGCCATCGGGGTCGATGCCGATCACGCCGGCGCTGGCGCCGGCCAGGACGGCCTCGGTGAATCGGCGGCGGCTATCGATGAGATCGCGCGCATGCACGATGTCGTCACGCTGGGTACGCAGTTCCTGAGTCATCTTGTTGAACGTCTCGCCGAGCTGGGCGAGATCGCCTTCGGAGCGCCGTGTCGGCACTTGCACATAAAGATTGCCGGTGGAGACGATCTGCGCGGCGCCGATGAGGCGGCGGATCGGGGCGACCAGATAATTGGCGAAATTGAGCCCGAACCAGACCGCCGTAAGCAGCACGATCACGCCGATGACCGTATACATCGAGGCGAACGCGATCTGCACGCCGAGCCGGCGTTCCTGCAGTTCGGCAAATTGCGTCACGCCCTCGCGGGTTACCCGCAACTGATCGACCACCCGGGGGTCCAGTAGCCGGGCGACATAGAGGTAGTAGTCCGGATAGCCGCCGCGCAGCTTGATGACCGAAGCCACGTAATTGTTGTCCAGGAACAGCGCGATCTGCGGTTCGCGCTCGGTAACCGAGCCAAGAACATCGCGTAACGGCAGGGTGAAGGTCTGCTCGATTTGAACGTCGGCTTTCTCCACCACGTTTGCTTCTTTGTCGAGGATCACAACCGACGGCAGCCCGCGGATCGCTGCCTGCGCGGTCAGAAACTTTTGGAACTGCGGACGATCCTGGTCGAACAGCTGCTTGGCGCGGGCGAGCTCGATGGAGACCGCGATATTGTCGGCGCGCACGAATTGACCATGTTCGCGCAGATAGGCTTCCGCGACGATCAGTGAATTCTCGATCAGCACGCGGGTGTGCTGCGAAAACAACCGATCGAGACCGCGATCGAACGTATAGTTCGCGATCAGGGCGACCAGAATGGTCGGTACCGCCGCCATCGCCGAGAACGACGTTACGATGCGCACGTGCAGCCGGGCGCCGGCGCGGCCCCGCCGCCGCGCCAGGGCGACGCGCCAAATCTCTCGGCCGATGACCAGGATCAGCAGCAGCACCGCGAGCACGTTGAGCAGCAGCAAGGTGAGGACCACCTCGCGGGTGACCACAATCGGCGTGAGATTGGACAGGACGGCGAAGGTGGCGACGGCGGAAAGCAGCGCCAGGGCGACGGCGGTCGCGCCGATGACCCGCGCCCAAGGGCCGAGCGTTGGCGAACCGACCGCGAGGCTTTCACTGGTGGCGGCTTGGCCGACGCTGGTCATGCAACCCAATTGAATGGAGGCGACTGAAAAGACACAGGGACTCGCGGCCGGATTGAGCCTCTCCCCTGACTGAGGCTTTTATACAACATTGTTGCCGAATTGCGACAAATCCGGGGCGCGGGGCGACGTCCGGTTAGCTGCCGGAGCGGAAAACCTGGATATCCAGGTCGCGGATTTTCTTGCGCAACGTGTTGCGGTTGACCCCCAGAAGGTCGGCCGCGCGGATCTGATTGCCGCGGGTGGCGGCGAGCGTGACCGACAACAGCGGTTGCTCGATTTCCCGCAGGATACGGTGGTAGAGCCCGGAGGGCGGCAGGCTGTCCCCGAAGCTGGCGAAATAGGCCGCCAGGTGCCGCTCCACCGCTCCCGACAGTCCTTCATCGGTGCGCGGCTCGTCCGCCGGCAGGATGGCCGGTTGCGACAGTTCGGCCTCGATCACCGCCGCCGAGATCGTTTCCTGCGGATAGAGCGCGGCCAGCCGGCGCGCCAGATTTTCCAACTCGCGCACATTGCCGGGCCAGCGGTGGCGCTTGAGGCGGTCGAGCGCGGCCTGCTCGAGCTGTTTGAGCGGCAGGCCCTCGCGTTCGACCAGCGTCAGAAAGTGGCGCATCAGGTCTGGCACGTCCTCGATGCGTTCGCGCAGCGGCGGCAACCGCAACGGCACCACATTGAGGCGGAAGAACAGATCCTCGCGGAACAATCCCTGCTGGATGAGAATGCGCAGGTCCTTGTTGGAGGCGGCGACGATGCGCACGTCTGCCTTGATCGGAGTGCGGCCGCCGACCGTGGTGTATTCGCCCTGCTGCAGCACGCGTAAGAGCCGGGTCTGCGCCTCCATCGGCATGTCGCCGATCTCGTCGAGAAACAGCGTGCCGCCTTCCGCCTGCTCAAAACGCCCGGCGCTGCGGCTATTGGCGCCGGTGAAGGAGCCCTTCTCGTGGCCGAACAATTCGGATTCGATCAGATCGCGCGGAATAGCGGCCATGTTGATCGCGACAAAGGGACCGTTGCGGCGCTTGCCGTAGTCGTGCAGCGCGCGCGCCACCAGTTCCTTGCCGGTGCCGGATTCTCCAGCGATCATCACGGTGAGGTCGGTCTGCATCAGGCGCGCCAGCACCCGGTAGATTTCCTGCATCGCCGGTGAGCGGCCGACCAGCGGGATGGCGTCCATGTCGTCCGGCTTGCTCTGGGAGCGCGGCCGTTCCTTCGGCTCCGCCAGCGCGCGGCCGACGATGGCGATCAGCTCCTTGAGGTCGAACGGTTTCGGCAAATATTCGTAGGCGCCGCGCTCGGAGGCGCGGATCGCCGTCATGAAGGTGTTCTGCGCGCTCATGATGACGACCGGCAATTCCGGCCGCAGCTTCTTGATGCGCGGCAGCAGATCGAAGGCGTTCTCGTCCGGCATCACCACATCGGTGATCACCAGGTCGCCGTCACCCTGGCTGATCCAGCGCCACAGCGTGGCTGCGTTGCTGGTCGAGCGTACCTCATAGCCGGCGCGCGACAGTGCCTGGTTGAGCACGGTGCGGATCGCCGCATCATCGTCGGCCACCAATATGCTTCCAGCAGGCATCAGTATCCCTTTCAGGTAGCGTCGCCCGGCGCGGCGTCGTCACCCTGGAACATGGGCATCAAGACACGAAAGATGGTGCGGCGCGGCTGCGCTTCGCATTCGATAATGCCGCCGTGGTCGCCGACGATCTTGGCCACCAGCGCAAGGCCTAAGCCGGATCCGGTGGGCTTGGTGGTCACGAACGGGTCGAACAGATGCGGCAAGAGGTCGTCGGGGACGCCGGGGCCGTTATCCTTGACGCAGAACTCGAGCGGCAGTGACACCCGCGTCTTGCTGCCGGGCAGCGACAGGCGCACGCCCGGGCGGAAGGCGCTGGATAGTTGGATCTCTCCGTCGATCGCGTCAACGCCCACGGCCTCGGCTGCGTTCTTCACGAGGTTGAGAAATACCTGCACGAGCTGGTCGCGATTGGCGAACACCGGCGGCAGCGACGGATCGTACTCCTCCATGAACTTTATGTGGCGCGCGAAACCGGAATGCGCCAGCCGCTTCACATGTTCGAGCACGCTGTGCATGTTCACCGCCTCGCGTTCCACCGGGCGCTCGTCGCTGAACACTTCCATGCGGTCGACCAGCTTCACGATCCGGTCGGCCTCGTCGCAGATCAGCCTGGTCAAGCTGCGGTCGTCGTCATTCACCGACTGCTCGAGCAACTGAGCCGCGCCGCGGATGCCGGAGAGCGGGTTCTTGATCTCATGCGCCAGCATGGAAGCGAGCGCGGTGACCGAGCGCGCGGCGCTGCGATGGGTGAGTTGCCGGTCCATCTTGTCGGCGATGGTGCGCTCCTGCAGCATCACCACGACATGGTTGGGCCGCTCCGGCAGCGGCGCCACATGCAGATCGACCAGGCGCTCGCCGGGATTGCGCGGAGTGGCGAGATCGACCTTGTATTCGTTGACCGCCGCGCCGCGCTGGCGCACCTGCTCGATCAGCGGAATGAGCGGGCTGCCGAACGGCACCAACTCGCCGATGAAATGCCGGCGCAGGAACGCCACCGAGGATTCGAAAAAGGATTCGGCCGCCACATTGGCGTCGGCCACCCTGCCATCAGGCGCGATCGTGATCACCGGGAGCGGAAGCGCATTGAGCACCGCATCGGCGGATGCCAGCGGGAACGAAGTCGGCAGCACCGCCACGGTGCTCATGCGGCCGCCCTTTCGGTGTCGGCGAAGGCCTCGAACGCATGGGCGAGGTGCTGCCGCACGGCGGCCGGTTCGTCGGCGGTCAGCACGCGATGGCGATGATTTTTCAAGATTGCGGCGGCGGCGCCGGCGGTTTCCGCCGCGGCGTCGAGCGCCCAGCCCAAATGCTTGCGCGCATGGCGCCTGCCGATGGCAATGCCATGGTGTGCGAGCATGTCGTCGTAGAGCGTGACGATGAGATTGAATTGCACGGCGAGCGGCGGCGCGCGTTCGCGCCGGCCGGAGGCGAGATAGCGGCCGATCTGTCCCGGCAGCCAGGGGCGGCCCTGGGCGGCGCGGCCGACCATCACGCCGTCGGCGCCTGAGGCTGCCAGCGCAGCGGCGGCATCCTCGCAGCTATTGATGTCGCCATTCACCACCACCGGGATCGCAACGCTGCGCTTGATCGCGCGCACCGCCGCCCAATCGGCGCGACCTTTGTAGAATTGGCAGCGGGTGCGTCCGTGCACGGTGACGAGCTGCACGCCGGCGCCTTCCGCGCGGACGGCAAGCTCGGACGCATTAAGCGAGCGCTCGTCCCAGCCGAGCCGCATCTTCAGGGTCACCGGCACCGACACCGCGGCAACGGTCGCATCGATCAGGCTCACGGCATGGTCGAGGTCGCGCATCAGCGCCGAGCCCGCCTGCCCGCCGGTCACATGCCGGGCCGGGCAGCCCATATTGATGTCGATGATCGCGGCGCCGGCCGCTTCGGCAATGCGAGCCGCTTCCCTTAGCCAGCGCGCCTCGCAGCCGGCCAACTGGACCACATGAATGCCGACGCCCTGCCCCTCGGCCCGCAGCGTGGCGTCGCGGCGACCTTCGACCAGCGCTTGGCTGGCGGTCATCTCAGATACCACCAGGCCGGCGCCGAGGCGGGCGGCCAGCCGCCGGAACGGCGCATCGGTGACCCCCGACATAGGCGCCAGGAGCACTTGGTTGGGCAGCACGCCGAGAATGCCGGCAGACCCCGCCGGCCGGGCCGGCGATCCAACCTCACTGTCTGAAAAGCCCGTATAAGGTGCCAATTGAGACCTTTGCCCATGAATTAGGCGGCGGTAAAAAGTGCATATAGTTTAGCCAGTTTTCCACGACCTGCAAGTGCTGCACTGCAAAAAAGACTGGAGGATGAACAGGATTGTCGGCGGGGCGGGTTTGCGCGCCGGAGCGGACGCGCTAATCCCAAGGCGTTCGGCGCGGAATGCAGGGCATGGCAGACAAGGTCGCAGCGATCGTGGTGGCAGGGGGACGCGGGTTTCGCGTCGGCGGGGATCTGCCGAAACAATATCGGGACCTGGCGGGTCAACCGGTGATCCGGCCGAGCCTGGCTTTACTGGCCGGCCATGACGAAGTTGCTGCCGTCCAACCGGTGATCCATCGCGACGATGCGGCGCGCTACCAGGCTGCCGCCGCCGGCCTCGATCTGCTGCCGCCGGTGTTTGGCGGCACCACCCGGCAGGCTTCGGTCCGTGCCGGGCTTGAGGCGCTGCAATCGCTCCGGCCGGAGCTTGTGCTCGTGCATGACGCCGCGCGGCCGTTCGCCTCCCCGGCCCTGGTCTCGCGCGCCATCAATGCCGCGCGCCAAAGCGGCGCCGCGATCCCGGCTATTGCGGTATCCGACACGGTGAAGAGCGTCGATGTCTCGGGAACGGTGACCGGCACGGTCGAGCGCGGTCAATTACGGCTGGTGCAAACGCCGCAGGCCTTCGCCTTTACGGCTTTGCTCGAGGCCCATCGCCGCGCCCAGAGCGCCGGCCGCGAGGATTTTTCCGACGATGCCGCTCTGGTCGAATGGGCGGGTCTCAAAGTCACCACTTTCGAGGGCGAGCCGGGCAACATGAAGCTCACCACTGCAGAAGATTTTGCGCGCCTTGAGGCCACACAGCTTGTCGCGCTGAACGATGTGCGCACTGGATCCGGCATCGACGTGCATGTCTTCGGCGACGGCGACCACGTCACGCTCGGCGGCGTGCGCATTCCCCACGAGCGCGGGTTGTCCGGCCATTCCGATGCCGACGTGGTGCTGCATGCCCTGGTCGATGCCATCCTGGGGGCGTTGGCGGACGGCGATATCGGCGCGCACTTCCCTCCCAGCGATCCGCAATGGCGTGGTGCGGCGTCCGATCGTTTCCTGGCCTTTGCGGTCGAGCGGGTGCGCGCGCGCGGCGGCCGTATCGCGCATCTTGACGCCACCGTGGTCTGCGAGACCCCGCGCATCGGGCCGCATCGCGACGCCATGCGGGCGCGCATCGCCGAGATCGCCGGCATCGAGCCAGATCGGGTGGCGGTGAAGGCGACCACCAGCGAGAAGCTCGGCTTCGCCGGCCGTGGTGAAGGTATTGTGGCATTTGCGACGGCGACCGTGCGCCTGCCCTGGAGCTCCTGATGTCCGAGTATCTGATCGAGGCTGCGCGCGCGCTGCTCGATCTTTGCCGGACCAAGTCGCTCACGCTCGCGGCGGCGGAATCCTGCACCGGCGGACTGCTGGCTGCGACACTGACGGAAAGCCCCGGCTCGTCCGATGTCTTCGATCGCGGTTTCGTGACCTATAGCAATAAGGCCAAGCAGGAGATGCTCGGCGTCACGGCGGCGACGCTCGACGCACATGGCGCGGTGAGCCGCGAAACCGCCGAAGCCATGGCTAAAGGCGCCCTCGCCCATTCCGCCGCCAATCTCGCGGTTTCGATCACCGGCATTGCCGGGCCCGGCGGTGCCACGCCGGGCAAACCAGTTGGGCTTGTCCATATTGCTGCGGCGTCCCGCAGCGGAAGGCTTACTCACCAGGAACGGCATTTTGGCGAGATCGGCCGCGCTGAGATACGTCGCGCCGCGGTGCTGCGGGCCTTCGCGATGCTGCATGAGCTCGCGCAAATGCAATAGCGGAAGGTTCCGCCGTCACGCTTACTGCAACGTCACCGCGCCAGTTTCTTGCGCAGGATCGCTCCGAAAATATCCGAATAGTCGTCGGTCCAAGCCGTAATGCGGGCGTCCGGTTTGACCTCACGCCAGCCTGGCATTCGCGGCAGGGCGCCAAGGTCGGCGGGGCTGCGGGCGAGCGCGGCAACCAGTGCATTCATCTTGTAGTCGATCAGCGCGGTATCGGGACGATCGTCCTCCCTGACGTAAGTCACCAGGCCGGCGCCGGCGGCTACCGCGGCGACCACCGAACCGAGCTCCATGTGCCGGTTGGAAATGTGCAACACCAGCGCGCCGGCCGGCTGCAAGCGCGTCAGATAGCCGGCCATGGCCTCGCGCGTCAGCAAATGCACCGGGATCGCGTCGGACGAGAATGCGTCGAGGACAATGAGATCATAGAGCTGCGGCGATGCCGCCAGTGTCAGCCGTGCGTCGCCGACGACGATAGGTAATGTGGGCGCGCAAACCGACAAAAATGTGAACAGGCGCGGGTCGCGCGCGATCCGCACCACGTCGGGATCGATCTCAAAAAACGTCCAGTCCTCATTGTCGCGCTTGTGACAGGCAAGGCTGCCGGTGCCGAGGCCTACGACAGCGACGCGGGCAAGTCCTCCACGTGCGGCACGCACCGCTTCGATGCTTTGGGAGATCGGGCCGCCGAAATAAAAATACGTGAGCGGTTCGGGGCGGTCATTGCTTGGCACGTCACGCGCGCCGATGCGCTCGGCGCCGTGCAAGGT
>JBKKAF010000167.1:0-3076 GCA_046714775.1 Xanthobacteraceae bacterium
GAGGCAATGGCGATGATGCTGCCGTCGCTGGCGCCGGCGAGCACACCGTGCTCGCCGAACAGCGCCGCTTCCACTTCTGAATCGAACCCGACCAAAACGATAGTCAGCTCGCTCGCCACCGCCACCGCCTTGGGCGAGAGCGCGGTCTGCACGCCGAATTCCGCGGCCGCATCCATGGCGCCAGCGTCGACGTCGTAGCCGGACACGGTGAATCCGCGCTGGCGCAGCAGGCGGCTGATCGGCAATCCCATCTTGCCGAGCCCGATCAACCCGACGCTCTTGATGTTGCGTTCACTCACGGCTGTCCTCTTACGCTGTGATTACCCTTGGGTCATCGCTTGCGGATACGGAAGGTGATGACCTTGCTCTCCCGCGACGTGCCCTCGAGCTTGTCGCCGGTCTGATTGAGCAGGTTCGGGATATCGATCGCGGTCAGCGGGTCGGTACATTCGATCACCAACAGCTCACCGCTCGCCATGCCGGTCAATGCCTTGCGGGTCCGCAGCGCCGGCAGCGGACATTTCAGGCCTCGCAGGTTCATGGTCTTGTCCGCCATCTCGCCTCGCGTCTGTCATCGTCCACCGCGGACGATCCAGTAACCCAAATATTGCGGAATTTCATCCGATCCCCGAGACTACTGGATGCCCGGCTTTCGCGGCGCATGACAAGAGCTTATTGGGCTAAAATACACGATGGTCGCGGAAACCGAGCCGCAACGGATTGCACGGCTGACGCCGCTGGCCGAGGTGCTGGCGCGCATCGATGCGCTGGTCCAGCCGGTGCCGCCGCACACGGCTGAGCTTGCCTCGGCGCTGGGCCGGGTGTTGGCCGAGGATGCGATCCCGGCCGCCGGCCGGCCGCCTGCGGCACGCGCGTTGCGGGACGGCTTTGCCGTCAGTTCCGAGGCAACATCCGACGCCAGTTCCTACATGCCCGCGCCGCTGGCGGTCCCGTCGCCGGTCAATGCAGGCGATCCGTTGCCGCCGGACGCCGACGCGGTGGCGCCGCTTGATGTCGTGGTCGCAAAGGGCGCCAGGCACAACATCATCGCGCCGGTGGCGCCCGGCGATGGTGTCCTCACCGCCAATGCCGATGTGACGGCGGGACAGCCGCTGCGCCGGAGCGGGCAGCGGCTGCGCAGTGTCGACATCGCGGTCATGGCGGCGGCCCGCCTGGCGCGTGTATCCATCCGCGCGCCCCGTATTCGTCTTGTAGTCACGCGGCCGGACAGCGATGCGATGCTGGCCGGCGCCCGCGGCATCATTGCACGCGCCATTGCGGCCGAAGGAGCCGCGGTGCTCGACGGCAAGCCCGCGCTTGACGGCGATCTTACCGCTGCGTTCGGCGACCGGGATGCGGATGCGATCGTCGCCATCGGCGGAACCGGCAGCGGCCGCAACGACATGGGCGTGCACACTCTGGCGCGCCACGGCCGCGTCGAGACCCATGGCATCGCAATCATGCCCGGTGAGACGGCGGCTCTGGGTTTTGTCGGACAGCGGCCGGCGCTGCTGCTGCCGGGACGCATCGACGCCGCTCTGGCGGTGTGGCTGCTGGTGGGACGCCATCTGCTCGCACGGATGTCGGGGCGCACCGATGAAATCCCAACAGCAACGGCCACGCTCGCGCGCAAGATCGCCTCGCCGCTCGGAATGGCGGAAGTCGTGCCGGTGCGCCGCCGCAACGGTGAAATCGAACCGATAGCCTCAGGCTATTGGCCGTTGCACGCCATCGCCGCCGCCGACGGATGGATTCTGGTCGCGCCCGACAGCGAAGGATATCCGGCGGGCGCCGAGGTCGTGATAAGACCGTGGCCATGAGCGATCGTCCGTCATCCAAACACACGGACCGAGTAACCGATCTGTTCGAGGCAATCCGCCGGGCGGCGCGCCAGGAGCAATTCCTCGACGTGGTTTCGGCGCAAGAAGCGCGCGCGCGCTTTGAGCAACACCTCGATCTTGCACCGCTGCCGGGCGAGACGGTGACATTGACCGCGGCGCTTGGGCGCGTGCTGGCCGATGACGTGCTCGCGCCGATCGACGTACCGCCGTTCGACCGTTCCAGCGTGGACGGCTTTGCGGTGCGCGCGAGCGATACGCTCGGAGCGACCGACACCGCGCCGCGGACGCTCCGGTTGAACTACGACGTGGTCACCTGCGGTCACGCACCGACGGCCGAGGTCGCATTCGGTAGCGCCACGACCATTGCGACCGGCGGCATGCTGCCGCGCGGCGCCGACGCGGTGGTGATGATCGAGCAGACCGACGTCACCGAAGATGCACAATCTCCAGCGATCGAGGTGCGCCGCGCGGCCGCAGCCGGGCAGCTCGTCTCTTATGCCGGCTCCGACATGGCGCGCGGCGAGCTGATGCTGCGGCGTGGCACCCGGATCGGCTCGCGCGAGATCGGCATGCTGGCGGCCTGCGGCATCGCGTCCGCTGATGTGGTGCGCCGGCCGAAAGTCGCGGTGCTGTCGACCGGTGACGAGCTGGTCGCGCCGGGCGGGAAATTGTCGGCAGCCAAGGTCTATGACAGCAACGGCGCCATCATCGCAGCGGCGGTCAGCGAAGCCGGCGGCGAGCCGGTTGCGTTCGGCGCCGTCCCGGATAACGCAGAGGCGCTGGATCAGGCGATCCGCGCCGCCCTGCAGGCCTGTGACATGGTGGTGCTCAGCGGCGGCACCTCGAAAGGCGCCGGCGACCTCTCCCATCGGGTGGTGTCGCGCCTGGGCGAACCCGGCGTCATCGTGCATGGCGTCGCGCTCAAACCCGGCAAGCCGTTGTGCCTCGCCGTCGCCGACGGTAAGCCGGTCGCTGTGCTGCCCGGCTTCCCGACCTCGGCGATCTTTACATTCCATACGTTCGTTGCGCCGGTGATCCGCGCGCGCGCCGGCTTGCCGCCGGAAACCGCGCACACCGTCGAGGCCGAGGTGCCGGTGCGTATCGCCTCCGAACTCGGCCGCCAGGAATTTGTCCTGGTCGCGCTCGTTGCGAGCGACGACGGCCCGCTAGCCTTTCCGACCCCCAAGGGCTCGGGCGCGGTCACCAGCTTCTCGCAAGCCGATGGATTTTTGGAG
>JBKKAF010000168.1:0-11329 GCA_046714775.1 Xanthobacteraceae bacterium
GCCGCCGGCAGCCCGGTCAGTGCCGAGACCTCGGCCCAGATGGTCTGCGCCAGCGTTTCACGGGGAATACCGAGCAGCCGGTCGCCGGCGCTGGTGGTGGTGGAAATGCGCTCGGGGAAGGCGAAAATCCACTCGGTGGTGGCGTTCAGAACCCCGAGGATAGGCGGCTGCGAATTTAATGGACGCATGCGGAAATGGGCATTGACGATGGCGCGGAATTCGTTCGGAGCGTTCAGTCCAGGCACCAGAGCGGCCGCTGCATAAGGGGGAACCGCCAAAATCGCCGCGTCTGCGGCCTCACATTTCAACGTTTCGGCGCCGAAATCCAAGGCCTCGACACTGTGTTCGCCAAAGTGGATTTTCTGCAGCTGATGTCCGAAGCGGACCTCGGCGCCGCGTTGCTGCAAAAACGCCAAGGCGGGCTCGATCATGGTCGCGCCCAGGCCGGCGCGCGCGATCAGCGGCCGGCAAGCCATGCCACCGGCGGCCAGCGTCTCCCCGATCACCGCCGCCGCCAGCTTGGCCGAGCCCTGCGGCGGATCGATATTGAGGGCGGCGAGCAACAGCGGCTGCACCAGGCGTTCGTAGACCGGCCCCCGGCACGCGATCACCTCGCCCACGGTCTTGCCGGGCGATGCTAACAGCAGCCGCGCCAATTGCAGATAGTCGAATGCCGTTGTGCCGGGTGCGCGCTTGCGCGGATCGAATATCCACCAGGGCAAGCGGCCCTCGTTAAACGC
Organism: Xanthobacteraceae bacterium; assembly: GCA_046714775.1. Taxonomy (GTDB): domain Bacteria; phylum Pseudomonadota; class Alphaproteobacteria; order Rhizobiales; family Xanthobacteraceae; genus VAZQ01. The sequence goes on from JBKKAF010000168.1 coordinate 741, forward strand.
CAGCGTCCATCTTTTGCCGGACGCATGATCGGTAAAGGTGAATTCAGGCTTTGCAGGCCCGGTCAGCCGGTGCTCGGCTCCCAGGCTGCGCACGAAAGCGAGCGCGGCGTGGTTGCCCGACAACAGCAGATGGTTGCCGTTGTCGATCACCATGTCGAGGACCAGATCATGATAGGAACGGCAGCGGCCGCCGGCAACCGGCGTGGCCTCGTGCACGATCACCCGCTCGCCGCGCTCGGTGAGACGGACGGCGGCGGAAAGGCCGGCGAGGCCGGCGCCGATGATGTGAATGGTGCGTGGCATCAGAAGGCGTGGCGCAGCACGATCCATAGGAGCCGTGCCCGCGGAATGCGGATCGGATGCCGAGGCGCCGACCAGCCGCGCGCCACCAGGCGGTCGAGCATGGAACGATAGACCGCGCCCATGATGCGCGGCGCCCGCACGGCGCGGCGCGGCACAAGCGCCATGATCTTGCCGGCTTCGGCGAAATGCATGCGCGCGCGCGCCACCACTTGGGCACAGGCCTGGCCGAGCGCCGGATGCGCCAGCACCGCCTGCGGATCGGTGGTCCGGATGCCGGCATGCAGCAGCTCGTCCAGCGGCAGATAAAGCCGTCCGACCGCGGCGTCCTCATCGAGATCGCGCAGGATATTGGTGAGCTGCAGCGCGCGTCCGAGATGATGCGACAGCGCCCGGCCGGCTTCCTCCTCCATGCCGAACACCCGCACCGACAGCCGTCCCACCGCGCTCGCCACCCGGTCGCAGTACAGATCGAGCGTGGCGAAGCTCGGCGCGCGGATGTCGCCGAACGCGTCCATTTCCATGCCGTCGATCAGCGCCAGAAAATCCTCCTTGGCGAGACCAAATTGGCGCACCGGCTGCGCCAGTCCGGCGGTGCGCGGCGTCACGTCGCCTTGGTAAAGCGCCTTTACATCCGCGCGCCATTGCGCAAGCTGCGACAGCCGGTCCTCACGCGGAATATCGGAATCCGCGATGTCGTCCACGCGCCGGCAGAAGCTGTAGATTTCGAACATCGCCTCGCGCTGCTCGCGCGGCAGAATGCGCATGGCGGTATAGAATGAGCTGCCGGAGGCGCGCGCCGGCGCGGTTTGCGCAGCTTTTGGCAGATTGGCGGCGTCCACGCGCGGGCTCACGGGCTCGATGATGGTGTTGGCGGCTGCCGGCGTCGCAGGTGGCGCATGGCGCCGCTGTATAGGCCGGCAAGGCCGGCCGCCGCAACGCCCCCGGCTTTCAAATGCACCCGCTGGCTGAGCGGGTCGCGCGCCTGCAGCATGCCGGCCAGGCGGCGCGCCAGCGCCTGAATGACCGAGACTTCCATCGCCAGCCGGAAGTCCTTGATCTGCGCGGAGAACGCCTCGCTATCGTCCAGCAGCTGTCCGGTGCGCACGGCGAGCTCACGCAGGCACTGCCGCAAGGCCGCCGTCGCAGCCGGCTTGCCGAGGTCGTCCACGCCGGCGCCGGCTGCGGCCAGTGCGTCGAGCGGTAGATAGACCCGGTCGAGATGGCGATAGTCGTCGGCGCAGTCCTGCAGATGATTGATGACCTGCAAGGCGGCGCACAGGCCGTCATTGGCCGGCCAGGTCGCGCGATCTTCGCCATGCACGTCGAGCACAAAGCGTCCCACCGGCATGGCCGAGTAGCTGCAATAGATCATCAGCTCTTCCCAGTCGCGATAGCGGCGCTTGGTCACGTCCATGCGAAAGGCAGTCAACAAGTCCTGCGCGTGGCGCAGCGGCAACTTTCGCTCCTGCAAGACTGTACGCAGGGCGAGCGCTTCCGGAATGTCGTCGCGCTGTCCTAGCAGTCCGGCTTCGAGGCGTTGCAGCAAATCGAGTTTCTCCTGCTCGCCGAGCGAGGCATGATCGGCGATGTCGTCGGCGGTGCGCACGAAATTATAGAACGCAAGGATAGGTCCGCGGTGGCGCGGATGAATGAGCCGCGACGCTACCGGGAAATTTTCGTCGCGGTGGCCTTTGCCCGACCGCAATGCACCGGGCTCGCTGCTCATGGTCCTGTCGCCTGCACGCGGCCCTTCCACAATCCGCCTTGGCCGCGTGCGAATTGCAGAGCGGAATCGAGGGTGAATGCCATGTAGCAAAGCGCAATGACCGGCAGCGCAAATCCCCACAGCACCGATAGCCCGTAGAACCGCAAGATCGGCTGGAACGCGGCGGCCATCAGTGTCCAGGTCCACAGGCCCAAGGCCCATGTCACACCGCTGCCGAAAACGGCAAGCAGCGGCGGCGCCAGATAAACCAGGGCCATGCCGACGACGGTGCCGGCCAGCAAGAACCACGAATAACGCAATTGCGCAAAAGCCGAGCGCGCCACCATGCGGCGGATGTCTTCGAATCCGGGATAGCGGCGAATGCTGTGAACGCGGTCGGTCAGTCCGAGCCAGATCGGACCGCGCGCCTTCATGATGGCGGCAAGCGCGCAATCGTCGATCAGCGCGTTACGGATCGCATCGATGCCGCCGGCCTGCCGCAGTGCAAGCGAACGCACCAGCATGCAGCCGCCCGCCGCGGCGGCCGTCTTGCGGTCGGGGCGGTTCACCCAGGAAAACGGATAGAGCATCTGGAAGAAAAAAATGAAGGCCGGGATCAGGCAGCGTTCGGCAAAGCTCTCGCAACGCAGCTTGACCATCAGCGAGGTCAGCACCAGCCGCCCGTTTTCGGCGCGCGCGACCAGATCGTTCAGCACCCGTGGTCCATAGACAATGTCGGCGTCGGTCAACAGCAGATAGTCCGGCGACTTGACACCCGTCTGCGCCACCTCGATTCCCTGCTTCAGCGCCCACAGCTTGCCGGTCCAGCCTGCCGGCAGCGGCCGCCCCGAAAACACGGTCAGGCGCGCTTCCGCCTGCAACTCCCAGGCGGTGCGGCGGGCGATCTCGGCGGTGCCGTCGCTGCTGGTATCGTCCACCAGGATGATGCTCCAGTCGCCTGCATAGTCCTGCTGCAAGAGCGAGCCGATCGCCTGGCCGATACTGTCGGCTTCGTCGCGGGCGGGAATGACCACGGTGACGCTGGGCCAGGCGGACGGATGTGGGATCGTTCCGTCGTCCCGCTCCACGCATAGCCAAAATCCCCCCCGCCAGAACAGCAGGACGAGCCAGATGGCCACACCGATCCCAGCGACGACCTCGGCAACCATGCCGTTAACGCCCTCGTTGCGCGGTAACTATAGGTCACCGCTCATATTCTGCGCGCGCCAAAGCCGTGTAAGATATTTGCCGTCCAGGCAAGCCTAAATTGGGCGGTTCCGCTCTGGAGAACGGCCCACTTTCCGCGTAGACAGGCGGCGCCTTAGACGATGCGATGAGAGACGACGTGAAGCATACGACATACTTTCAAGACCGGCTCAATCAGACCGCGAAGGACATCGACGGCCTGCTCGACCGGCTATTGGGATCGCAACCCGTGAGCGGGGAGGTGGCGCGGCCGCAGCGGCTGCTCGACGCCATGCGCTATGTCAGCCTGGGCGCCGGCAAGCGGTTTCGTCCCTTTCTGGTGGCTGAGAGCGCCGCTTTGTTTGCGGTTCCGCGCGAGCGCGCCTTGCTGGCCGGTGCCGCGCTGGAATGCATTCATTGCTATTCGCTCGCCCATGACGATCTGCCGGCCATGGACAATGACGATCTGCGGCGCGGCCAGCCGACCGCCCACAAGCAGTTCGACGAGGCGACCGCCATACTGGCGGGCGACGGATTGCTCACCTTCGCCTTCGACATCCTCTCGCGGTCCGAAACCCATCCCGATGCGGGCGTCAGGATCGAACTGGTCAATGCGCTGGCCCGCGCGTCGGGCTTAGGCGGCATGGCCGGCGGCCAGATGCTCGATCTCGCGGCGGAAGGCCGGTTTGCCGACGGGCACGCGCAACGGCTTGGCGAGAACGAGATCTTGACGCTACAGGCGATGAAGACCGGGGCGCTGCTGCTGTTTGCCTGCCGCGCCGGCGGCATCCTGGGGCAAGCCACGCCCGATCAGCGCGTGGCGCTGGAGCGTTACGGCGCCGCCGTCGGCCAGGCGTTCCAGATCGCGGACGATCTCCTGGACGTGGAAGGCGATCCCGCGTTGGTCGGCAAGCAGACCGGCAAGGATGCCGCCGCCGGCAAGGCGACCATGGTCGGGATTCTGGGCCCCGACGGGGCCAAGGCCCGGCTGCGGGCGCTCATTGCCGACGCGGAATCCGCGCTGGCGCCATTCGGCGCTGCCGCCGCCGTGCTGATTGCCGGCGCGAAATTCGTCGCCGAGCGACACGCGTAGCGAGCAGCGGGCCGGACATGGCGGAAGATCACTGAGCGGCGTCGCCCGGCCTTACACCGCGACCTTGGCGAGAAAGTCCTCGACCTTGGACCGCAGGTTGGAGACGGCGGTTTCCACCGTTTCCGAGGCGCTCAGCACGATCTCCGCCGAGGAGCGGGTCTCGGTGGTGGCGCCGGCAACCTCGCCCAGCACGGCGACCACTTCATTGGTTCCTTCGGCCGCGCTGGTCACGTTGTGCGAAATCTCCCCGGTGGCGGCGTTCTGCTGCTCAACCGCAGCGGCGACCGAAGACGTGTAACCGTTGATCTCGTGCATGCGGTTGGCGATGCGGCGGATGGCATCGACCGCGCTTTTTGTCGATTCCTGCACGGCCAGGATATGGCTGGCGATGTCCTCGGTCGCCTTGGCGGTCTGCACCGCGAGCGATTTCACCTCCGAGGCGACCACGGCGAAACCTTTGCCGGCGTCGCCCGCGCGCGCCGCCTCGATAGTGGCGTTGAGCGCCAGCAGGTTGGTCTGCTCGGCAATGGCGCGGATGAGCTTGACCACGTCGCCGATCTTTTGCGCTCCGGTGGCCAGGCCGCCGATCTCGCTGTCGGTTGTCTGCGCCTCCGAGGTGGCGAGCCGCACCACGTCGCTGGCATGCACGAGCTGCTTGCTGATCTCCGCGATCGAAAGCGAAAGCTCCTCGGCAGCCTCCGCTGCGGTCCTGACGTTGTTGGATGCTTGCTGGAACGCCTGCACCGCTCCCTCGGCACGTTGCGAGGTCTTCTGCGAGGTCCCGAACAGCGTGGTCGCGGTTGTGCGCATCGCGCTGGCGTTCTTGCTGACGCTGGACAGCAGGCTTTCCACCTGCGGACGGAAAGTGGCGATGGCGGTGTCGACGACGGCGCGCCGGCGGTCCTGATCGCGAATGGTGGCGCGTTCCTGCTCGACGTGCTGGCGTTCGGTGATGTCTTCATGGGTGGAGACCCAGCCGCCGCTCGGGCGCGCTTCATTGGTCACCAGGATCTTGCGGCCATCCGGCAGTTCGAACACGTGCCGGAAGGTCTTGCCGGCCTGGGCCGCGGCCTTGGCACGCTGCGCATAGGCGTCGGGGTCTTCGTCCAATGTGCCGGCTTCCAGCCGGTGCTGGAGAATGTCCCGCAAGGTGAATCCGACCCGCAGCCGTCCTTCCACCTTGTACATTTCTGCGAAGCGCTTATTCCAGAGCACCAGCCGTCCGGCGGCGTCGAACATGCACAGGCCTTGCGACATGTAGCTCAGCGCGCTGTCGAGCAGCGTGTTCTGGTCGCGGAATTTTTCCTGCAATGAGCCGTCGGTGAGGTTGCCAATCAAGCGCAGGCCAATACCCAGACCGGTGCCGATGGCTGCGGCGAGAGCGGCGAGCCATAAGGGCGTTCCGTGCGTTGTCAGCGACGTGGAGATCAACAGTATCGCCCAAAGACCGCCGAACACCGCGGTGGCGCCGCCAACCACCCACACGCGGCGCGCGCGGCCGCCGGTCGCCCGCGACCGGGCAAACAGGCTGGTTGCGGCTACGCTCGCCAGAAAGCAGACGATGCCCGCGATTATTACGGGCACCCAGTCATGGGAGGGTGTGAGGTAGAGAAGTACCTGGGACATGCTCGTCCTTACGGCCAACGCGAAGATCGACGGGTAGCGTTAAAATTTCCTCAACAATTGGGGAACTGCCAGCTGAATCGGCTCGCATTGGCGGCGACACCGCGCAATCCGCAGCCGCGCTGCGGCCGGGTCGGGGAGGGAACTTCTGAATGGACACTCGCTATGCTTCGCGCGCCTCCAGCCACGCGCGCGCCAGCGCAATGTCCGCCTGCGACAGGTCATGCCCGGCCTGCACGATGCGATGCTCGACCCCGGCGCCTGCCTGCTGCAGCAGGGACGCCAGCCGCGCGGCATTGTCGGCGGGAACCATAGGATCGCGGGCGCCCGACAGGATCAGCACAGGCTTGCCGCCGAGCCGGCTGGCTTCCGCATCGGCAAACGGCGTCATCGCCCGCAACAACACGGCGCGCGCCAGAACCTCCGGCCGCAGCAGCAGCATGGCGGCAGCGATATTGGCGCCGTTGGAATATCCGACCGCGATCGGCGCCGCGATGCCGTAGGCCAGGCGCGCCCGCTCGATAAAATCGGCCAATTCGTGCGCGCGTCGGCGCACGTCCTGCTCGTCGAACACGCCTTCGGCAAGGCGGCGGAAGAACCGCGGCATGCCGTTCTCCAAAACCTGGCCGCGCGGCGAGAGCAGGGCGGCGTGCGGCGCGAGCATGCGTCCGAGCGCGATCAGATCGTCCTCGTTGCCGCCGGTCCCATGCAGCAGCAATAGCGGACGCGCAGCGGCATCCGGCTGCGCCGCAGGCTCGAACCGGTGAATGAAGGACAGCTCCTCGCTCATGACGCCTTCGCCAACCGCAGCACGGCTTCGATCATGGCGGCGGGACTGGCGACGCCTTTGCCGGCAATGTCATGGGCGCTCCCGTGCGCCACCGAAGCGAACAGGATCGGGCTGCCGATGGTCAGCGCCGACGCCGCGTTCTGCGCGAGGAGCTTGGCGGCGATATGGCCCTGGTCGTGCAGCATGACGATGAAGGCATCGACGCCTTTTTGGTGAAACATGGTGTCGGCGCCAAACGGGCCGGTGACGGCGAGGCCGCGGGCGGCGGCCGCATCGATCGCCGGCTTGATAATCTCGATCTCCTCGCGGCCGAACAACCCGCCTTCGCCGGCATGGGGATTGAGGCCGCTGACGGCGATCTTTGGTTTCTTTGTCCCCATCCGCTGCAAGGCGCGGTCGGTGGCGGCAATGGCTCCGGCAACGTTTTCGCGTGTTACAGCGTCGATCGCCTGGCGCACGCTGGTGTGCAGGGTGGCGTGGGCGATCTTGATGTCGCCGAAGCAAAGCATCAGATAGACGTGGCTCGCCGGGGTGCCGGTTTCTCGCGCGACAAAGGATGGATAGCCGTCGAAGGCAATGCCGGCGAGTGCGATGGAGGTTTCGTTCTGCGGCGCCGCCACCACGGCGTTCACCTCGCCCGCGAGCGCCCCCTTGATCGCGGCGCCGGCGAAAGCAAGCGAGGCGCGCCCGCTCGCTGCATCGTTGGCGCCGAAGGTAAGTGCGGCGGCGTCCGGCTGCGGACAGGCCAGCACGTTCACGCGCCCGCCCGACCAGTCCGCCTCGGCCACGTACGTCACCACCTGAAAATCAGCCTCGATGCCGCAGGCTTTGGCGTGGCGCGCCAGCACGCCCGGATCGCTCACCACGATGGCATTGCAGGCGGCGCGCACGGCGGGATCGAGCGCCGCCTTGAGGCTGATCTCCGGCCCGATGCCCGCCGGGTCACCGGTGGCGATGGCGATGATGGTCTTGCCGCTCATATCGCCTCATCGTCCCAGCGTCCTGCCGGCGGGAGCGCTTATTCCCAAGGTATCAGCGACGCGTGGATCACGTCCGGCACGCCCTTGCCGCCGACCGAGCGGATGGCGAGGTCGACGTCCTTCAGCGCGAACCGGTGGGTGGTGATCTTCTCCAACGGAAAGCGTTTGGAGGCGATCTGCGCCAGTGCCAGCTCGCAGGCCTTGTAGCTGTGGCCGCGCGCGCTGTGCATGGTGATGAACTTCACGGTGAATTTCTCCAGCGGGAAATTCGGGAATTCCGCCATTTCTCCCTGCACCACGATGGTGCCGCCCTTGCGCTTGAGCGCCTCGATGCCGAGCAGGATCGGAATGGTGCCGGCGCCGGCGGTGCAGTCGAGTGAAACGTCGACGCCGCGTCCGCCGGTGATCTCCTTGATGCGCTCGAGCGGATCTTCCTTGTTGACGTCGATCACATAGTCGGCGCCGAGCTCCTTGGCGACCTTGAGCCGGGCGCCGTCCTTCGACGTGCCGGTGACGATGATCAGCGAGGCGCCGGCCTGCTTGCAGATCACGGTCTGCGACAGGCCCTGCTGGCCGGGGCCCTGGATCAGCACGCTGGAATTGTAGCCGACGCCGCCGTCCATCAGCGACCATTCGACGCCGTTAGCCATCGGCGTGACCAAGCCGGCCAGTTCGGGTGTCACGCCCTTGGGCACATGGTGCACCACCGCGTTCCAGGGCAGATAGACGTATTGCGCGAAGCCGCCCCATAGATGCGGGGGCTTTTCGTCCGACGTGTAGCCGTAGCGGATGGCGTCGGGATTTGTGCGCCAGTTGGTGTTCTCGCAATGCCGGTACTGACCGAGATGGCACCACTCGCATTTGCCGCACATGACGTAATGCTCGACAAACACCAGGTCGCCTTCCTTGAAGCCCTTGCGGCGGGTGAACTCGCGGCCGGCCTTGGCGATGACGCCGATATTCTCGTGGCCCATGATGGTGGGCTTGTTGTTGGGGGGGTGCGCGTACAACTTGACGTCGGTGCCGCAGATGCCGGCGACTTCCATCTTCAACAGCGCGCTGTCCTCCGGAACGTCCGGCATGGGATATTCGCGGATCTCGGTCTTGCTCGGACCCACGCGCACAGCCGCCAGCACTTTCTCTGCCACTGCGAAAACCTCCGTTTGATCGAATTCGGCGGGCACTCTAGGACGGGAAGGAGGCCCGTCAAGCCCTGCCAGGGCAACGCGATTTTTCGATGCAACGGGCCTGCGCCCGCGTTCTATATGTAGGGACGGCGCCGGCCGGCGATAAGGCCGCGCCGCCACCAGGGCCCGCCGCCATGCTGGGATTTGTCAAAAAGAGCCCTGAACACCGCCAAGCCCTCGAGCGCGTGCGGGACTGGACGCGGGCGCGGTTTAAGCTGCCTGACGACGCCACCATCCTGGTTTCCGAGTTGACCTGTACCACCCCGGGCTGCCCGCCGATCGATACGGTGGTCGCGTTCTGGACCGAGGCCGGCAAGCGGCATCACTTCAAGGTGTTCAAGCCGGTGACCGAGGTGGTCGAGGACGACCTGCCGCCGAGCTTTATGAAATCGGCGCTGGCCGAGCAGCCGATCTTCGGTTGTCCCTGCTGCTGACACCGTCCCTCGACGCGCGCAGAAGTTTACGGCATAGATCGGCGTCTCATTGCAAGCGTCGCACACTCGGTAGAGCGGATCGCCATGGCCGGACCCAAGCTGAAAACCGTCACCCGCACCCAGGGCAACAACAAGGCGCTGAAGGACGGCGCCGTGCAGCCGCAAACCTTCGCATTCGATTTCGAGGAAGTCGATCCGCTGATCGCCGCCTTCCGCCGCATGGTGCGTGGCAACGAATTCGACATCTGCGAGATGGCGATCACCACCTATGTCTGCGCCAAGGCGCACGGCAAGAAGATGACCGCGGTGCCGGTGTTCCTGGTGCGCGCTTTTCATCACGGCGCCATCCTGGTCAATACCAAGGCCGGCATCCGCACGCCGAAGGACCTGGAAGGCAAGAAGGTCGGCGTCAACCGCGGCTACACCGTCACCACCGGCGTGTGGGCGCGCAGCGTGCTGCAGCAGGAGCACGGCGTCGATTTGAGCAAGATCGCCTGGGTGCTGTCCGGTGACGAGCATGTCGCCGAATACAAGCCGCCGGCCAATGTGGTTCCGATCGAGCCGGGAAAGAAGATGGCCGACATGCTGATCGCGGGCGAGCTGGTCGCCGCCATCGGCGTCGAGGTCGACCATCCGGACATCAAGCCGCTGATTCCGCATGCGCTCGAAGCCGGTCTCGCGGCGCTGCGCAAGAACGGCCACTATCCGATCAATCATCTGGTGGTGATCAAGGACGAGCTGATCGAGAAATATCCCGATCTCGCGGCCGACGTGTTCAATGCCTTCGCCGAGTCCAAGCGCGGCTATGTGGAGCGGCTCAAGTCAGGCCAGGTCGAAAAGCCGACCGAGGTCGACAAGGTGCACCAGCGGGTGATGGAGATCGCGGGCGAGCCGCTGCCCTACGGCATCGCGCCCAACCGCAAGATGATCGAGGAATTGATTCAGCACGCGCTGACGCAAGGCATCATCACCAAGCCGGTCAGCGCCGACGAGCTGTTCGCGCCCAGCACGCGCAGCTTGGTGGGGTGATACGTTTCCCGGGCGCGGCGTCCCTTCATTCCCTCCCCCTGAAAGGGGGAGGGTCAGGGTGGGGGTCCGCTTGCAGTGCCGTTGACCCCCACCCGATTTGCTTCGCAACATAGCCGATGCTTCGCATCGGCGTTCTTGGCGCTAAGAACGGCGGCTGAAAGCCGCCTATGCTCCCCCTTCCAGGGGGAGGTAAGATCAGCAGTACAGCGCCATAGCGCGTCGAAGACGCGCGTAAACGCGCTTATGGCTGTGGCTACGCC
>JBKKAF010000169.1:0-6032 GCA_046714775.1 Xanthobacteraceae bacterium
TCGGCCCCATTCCAGCCGCGATCCGCAGGCGTTATGGTGGGCTGGTGGGTCGTGGGGTGTTGCGGTGCGGGGCGAGGGCTGGGGTTTTACGGGGGTCGCGCGCCTTGGCGCGGTCATGGTCGGGTGCCTGGCGCTCGCCAATTGCTCGTCGCCGCTGAAATTCGCCGGCAAGGAATCCAAATACAGCCGCAAGGTGGTCGCCGATGGCGATCCCGTGCCCAAGGGCGGCGGCAACTACAAAATCGGCCAGCCTTATACGTTGAACGGCCGTCGCTATCACCCCGCCGAAAATCCCTCCTATCGCGCCGAAGGCATCGCCTCCTGGTACGGCGCCGACTTTCACGGCCGCCTCACCGCCAACGGCGAAGTCTACGACATGAATTCAATCTCGGCGGCGCATCCCACACTGCCGATCCCGAGCTATGCGCGCGTCACCAATCTGGAAAACGGCCGCTCCATCGTGGTGCGGGTCAACGATCGCGGCCCCTATGCCCACAACCGCATCATCGATCTCTCGATCGGAACCGCCAAGGCGCTCGAAACCCATGCCCGCGGGCTGGCGCGGGTGCGGGTGGAATATATCGGCCGCGCCTCGCTGGAAGGCAGCGACGACCGCATGCTGATGGCGACGCTGCGTCACGGCAGTCCGGCGCCGGCGCCCTCGCGCGTGATGGTCGCCTCGGCGCGGCCGTTCGTGCCCGAGGCGAACGAGGCCGGCAATTCCCGGCCGACCCGCACGGGTGCCTCCACCACCGGCGCGACACCCAGCGACCGCCTGGTGGCACGGTCGGTCGCTACCGTCCCGGTCACGCGCGCGGATATCGGCACCAGCGCCGCTGCGGCGCCGGCGCAGCCGGCACCGAAGGCAAGGTCGAGCCCGGTATCCGCCTTTGCGCCGTCGCCTGTCGGCGAAGCCGGGGCCGGCTTTCTCAGCGGCCGCGGACTTTACTGAGCCGAACTGTCCGCAGATGCTGCGACACTAGTGTCCCGAATCCGAAGTTCGCGCGAACTTGCTGCAAGCACTCTTGGCGAACTTCGGATTCAAAGGGACACTAGCATTCATGGCGTTGCTAGTGCGGCTTTGGTTCAGAAGTTCCCTCCCGACCCGCCGCAAGGAATGGGGAACTTCTGAACCGCCGCACTAGCGCCATTGATTTTCGCCCGTGGCGCTTGCTAAGCAGCAGCGGGGCAGGGGAGGAGCGTGGACCATGACCACGCGCAACCGGCCGCATCCAGCACCATGACCATGCCGGCGACCATGCGCGGAATGATGCAGCCGGTATACGGTCCGTGCGCCGCCGCGGCCTTGCTCGCCTGTGCGGTAGCTTTCGCCTGGGGCGCTCCCGCCAAGAAGGACGAGGGCTACCAGACCGCGGCGCCGACCGCGATCCTGATCGATGCCGAGAGCGGCAGCGTCTTGTTCGAGAAGAATGCCGACGATCTGGTGCCGCCGGCCAGCCTGTCCAAGCTGATGACGGCTGAGGTGGTGTTTAACGAGATCAAGAGCGGACGGCTTAGAACCACCGACGAATTCGTCATCAGCACCAATGCCTGGCGGCGCGGCGGCGCGCCCTCGCGCACGTCGAGCATGTTTGCGCCGATCCACAGCCGCGTGTCGGTCGACGACCTGCTGCACAGCGTCGTCATTCAATCGGGCAATGACGCCTGCATCGCGCTGGCCGAAGGCATCGCCGGCAGCGAAGAAAAATTCGCCGTCATGATGACCGAGCGGGCGCGCGAGCTCGGCCTGTCCAAGGCCACTTTCGGCAATGCCAGCGGCCTGCCGGATCCGCGGCAGCTGATGACCGTGCGCGAACTGGCCAAGCTATCCCAGCACATCATTCAAAATCATCCGGAGTTCTATCAGCTCTACGGCCAACGCGAATTCACCTTCAACCGCATCCGCCAATTCAATCGCAATCCGCTGCTGACGATGAATATCGGCGCCGACGGGCTAAAGACCGGCTTCACCAAGGAAGCCGGCTACGGCCTGGTCGGCTCGGCGGTGCGCGACGGCCTGCGCCTGATCGTGGTGGTCAACGGGCTGCGCACGGAGAAAGAGCGCGCCGACGAGGCGAGAAAACTCCTGGAATGGGGTTTCAACAGTTTCCAATCCGACCTGCTGTTCGCCGAGGGACAAACCATCGCGGAGGCCAAAGTCTATGGCGGCGAGCTCGGCCATGTGCCGCTGGTCGCCAGCCGTGCCGTGCGTCTGATGGTGCCGCGCGGGGCGCGCGAGCGTATCATCGCGCGCGTGGTCTATTCCGGGCCGGTGCGCGTGCCGGTGCAGAAGGGCCAGCGCATCGGCGCGCTCAAGGTGTGGCGCGGCGACTTCGTGGTGCTCGAGGTTCCGCTGCAGGCGGCTGAAAATGTCGGATCCGGCAACCTGCCGCAGCGCGCCTTCGACGCCATCAGCGAGATGGTAATCGGGCTGTTCCGCGCCGGCATCCAGCGGCTATAATGCGGATGCGGTTATGCCTCGCGCAGGCGGGGCATCCAGGTATCTCAGACGCCGCAATTCCGGCACTACCGGCCGTTACTTGATGTCCGGAGGGCTACCGGATCGCCCGCCTGCGCTGGCGATGACATAACGAGGCCGTTCGTACACCGCGGACGGCGAGACATGACGATATGCGTGGGCGATTCATCACCTTTGAAGGCGGGGAGGGAACCGGCAAGTCCACCCATGCCGGCATGTTGGCGCAGCGGCTGCGCTCGTTCGGCATCGGCCTTGTGCTGACCCGCGAACCGGGCGGCTCGCCCGGCGCGGAGATCATCCGCCACGTGCTGTTGTCGGGCGCCGCCAAGCCGCTCGGCGCGGAGGCTGAAACCATCCTGTTCGCGGCCGCCCGCGACGATCATGTGCGCACCACCATCGAGCCGGCGCTGGCGCGGGGCCGCTGGGTAATCAGCGACCGCTTCATCGATTCCACCCGGGTCTATCAGGGCGTGCTCGGCAAGGTCGAGCCGGGGTTCATCGAAGGCCTGGAACGGTTGACGCTGGGCGGCCTGAAACCCGATCTCACTTTCATTCTCGATGTGCCGGCCGATGTCGGGCTCGCGCGCGCCAAGCAGCGCCGCGGCGAAGGCGACGCCGACCGCTTCGAGGGCGAGTCGCTCGCCTATCACGAGAAACTACGGGAGGCCTATCGCGCGCTGGCGGCGCGCGAGCCGGAGCGTTGCTTCCTGATGGACGCCACCCAGCCGCGCGTCAAGGTCGCCATGCAGCTTTGGAGCGTCGTGGTGGGACGGCTCGATCCGGCCACCGCGCCGGTCATGCTCGATGGCGTGGCGTCGTGACGGCAGCCGCGGCGGATGCCGAGGACGATGAGGTCGAGCAGCCGCATCCGCGCGCGACCACGGCCTGGTTCGGTCATGAGGCCGCGGAGCGTACCTTGCTCGACGCCTATCGCGGCGGCCGGGTTCCCCATGCCTGGCTGATCGGTGGTCCTTCCGGCATTGGCAAGGCCACGCTCGCCTATCGTTTCGCACGCTTCGTGCTGGCGCATCCGGACCCGAGCGAGGCGGCAGTGCAGGCGGCGGCCTCGCTTGCGGTCGATCCTGCTCACCTCGTGGCGCGCCGGATGGCGGCGCAGGCGCAGGGCGATCTGCTGGTGCTGGAGCGCACGGTCGGCGACACCGGAAAGCTACGGACGCGCATTGCGGTCGGTGACGTCCGCCGCTCGGTGTCGTTCTTCGGCTCGACCGCAGGCGAGGGCGGCTGGCGCGTCGCCATCGTGGATTCGGTCGACGAGCTGAACAAGGAAAGCGCCAACGCTTTGCTGAAGGTGCTGGAAGAGCCGCCCGCGCGCGCGCTGCTGCTGTTGGTCAGCCACGCACCGGGGCGCGTCTTGCCGACTCTGCGCTCGCGCTGCCGGATGCTGTCGCTACGACCGCTGTCCGCTCAGGATGTCGTGCAGGCCGCAGCCACGGCGCTCAGGCGCAGCCCGGACGAGCCGGACCTGCGCGCCGCCGCCGAGGCCGCCGACGGCAGCGTGGCGCGCGCGCTAATGCTGCTGGAAGGCTCCGCGCTGGCGCTGCGCCAGCGGGTGCTCGACCTGCTCGGCCAATTGCCCAATCCCGACAAGCGCGCGCTGCATGCCTTGGGCGATGCGCTCGGCGGCACCGAGCCGCAGGCGCTGGCGGCCTTTATGGATACGGTAAATGGCTGGCTGGCCGCGCGCCTGTCGAATGGTACATCGAGCAACCTTGCGCCGGTCGCGGCCGCCTGGGACAAGGTCAACACCGCCGCGCGCGATGTCGAGATCTACAATCTGGAACGAAAGCCCCTGGTCTTTGCGGTATTCGGCTGGCTTGCCGAGGCATCGCGCGGTTGATACCTACGGGGCCTCATGGCCGACAAATCCCGCTACTACCTCACGACGCCGATCTTCTATCCGAACGGCGTCCCGCATATCGGGCACGCCTATACCGCGCTGGCGAGCGATGTGATCGCACGCTTTCAGCGGCTGGACGGCAAGGACGTCTTTTTTCTGACCGGCACCGACGAACACGGCCTGAAGATGAAGCAGACCGCCATCGAGGAGAAACTCACTCCACAACAGCTCGCAGACCGCAACTCGCAGCACTTCCGCGACATGATGGTGGCGCTCGACATCTCGCAAGACGATTTCATCCGCACAACGGAGCCCCGCCACCATCGCTCATCGCAGGCGATCTGGCAGCGCATGGAAGCGGCCGGCGACATCTATCTCGGAAAATATGCCGGGTGGTATTCGGTCCGCCAGGAAGGCTACTTCCAGGAGAAGGAGACGACCGTCGGGCCGGATGGCGTACGGCGCGAACCGCTGGGCTCGCCGGTCGAATGGACGGAGGAGGAAACCTATTTCTTCCGCCTCTCCGCGTACCAGCAAAGACTGCTTGCCCACTACGAAGCCAATCCCGATTTCATCGGTCCGGCGGAACGGCGAAATGAGGTCGTGAGCTTCGTCAAGGGCGGGCTGGATGACCTGTCGGTTTCGCGCGCGACGCTCGATTGGGGCATTCCGGTGCCGAGCGACCCGAAGCACATCATGTATGTGTGGGTCGATGCGCTGACCAACTACATCACCGGAGTCGGTTTTCCCGACACCGACTCGGCAAAATTCCGCCGCTACTGGCCGGCTGACCTCCACGTCATCGGCAAGGACATTCTGCGCTTCCACGCGGTCTATTGGCCAGCCTTCCTGATGTCGGCGAAGGTCGAGTTGCCGCGGCGCATCTTCTCCCACGGCTTCCTGTTCAACCGCGGGGAGAAAATGTCGAAGTCGGTCGGCAACGTGGTCGATCCGTTCGCGCTCGCTGACGCCTATGGCGTCGATCCGCTACGTTATTTTCTCTTGCGTGAGGTACCGTTCGGCCAGGACGGTACGTACAGCCATGAGGCGATCGTCAATCGCAGCAATGCCGATCTCGCCAATGACCTCGGCAATCTGGCGCAACGCTCGCTCACCATGGTGGCCAAGCAATTCGGCGGCGTATTGCCCGCGCCCGGCGCGTTCAGCGCCGCCGATCAGGCGATCCTCGGCTCGGCCGATGCCCTGATCGGCAAAGCGCGCGAGGCCATGAAAACGCAGGCGCTGCATCAGATCCTGACCGCCGTCTGGGCGGTGGTGGCGGAGGCCAATCGCTATTTCGCGGGCGAAGCGCCGTGGGCGCTGGCCAAGACCGATCCGGCGAAACAGGGCACCGTGCTCTATGTCACCGCCGAAGTGCTGCGGCAGGTCGGCATCCTGTGTCAGCCTTTCATGCCGGCGTCGGCGGGCAAGCTGCTCGACCTGCTCAGCGTGCCGGCCGACGAGCGGCAGTTCGACCGGCTGGGCCGCTCTGACATGCGGCTTGCGACGGGCACGGCGTTGCCCGCGCATGCGCCGGTGTTTCCGCGCTATGACGAGCCGGAAGCCGTGAAGGCGTGACGGCTATGCTTGTCGACAGCCATTGCCATCTCGATTTTCCGGATTTCAAGGACGAACTCGATGGCGTCGTGGCGCGCGCCCGGGCGGCCGGCATCGGCCCCCTGGTGACCAACTCCA
>JBKKAF010000170.1:0-11735 GCA_046714775.1 Xanthobacteraceae bacterium
GCTGCGAGCCCTCTTGCGAACTTCGGATTCAAAGGGACACTAGCAATCATAGCGTTGCTCGTGTGGCTTTGGTTCAGAAGTTCCCTCCCGACCCGGCCGCAAGCAATGGGGAACTTCTGAACCGCCATACTAGTCCGACCACCCGAGTGGTTTATCGGCGACGCCGCCATACGGCGCGCCTCAGGTCCCGGCACCCATACCCCATCCTCGATAGCGGGCGTGTGACTGTCAATCGACGGATCGCGGGTCTGTTCCACGCTCAGCGAAGGGGCGAGCACGACAACCAGCCTGGCGCGATTTATGCGCGATAAAACGGTGGCTTGCGCTTTGCGAAAAGGGCTATGCTCCGGCCGGGAATGCCTGAACGGGCGCAAAACCGACATGGCCAAGTCAGAAGAACCGATCATCATCAAGAAGTACGCCAATCGGCGGCTCTACAACACGGGCACGAGCAGCTATGTCACGCTCGAAGACCTGGCCACCATGGTGAAAGCGGGCGAGGATTTCGTCGTCTACGACGCCAAGACTGGAGACGACATCACCCGCTCGGTTCTCGCGCAGATCATTTTCGAGCAGGAAAACAAGGAAGGCCAAAGCCTGCTGCCGATCGCCTTCCTGCGCCAGCTTATCCGCTTCTATGGCGACAGCATGCAGATGATGGTGCCGCGCTATCTCGAAGTCTCCATCGACACACTGACGCGCGAGCAGGAGAAATTCCGCACGCAAATGGGGCAGGCCTTCGGGGTCGGCACTTTCGGCTCGCTCGGCACGATCGAGGAACAGGTGCGGCGGAACATGGACATGTTCGAACGCGCCTTCACCATGTTCGCGCCATTCGCGCGGCGCGATGACCAGGCGGCGGGAGAAAACGACAATACAAAACATGCGGGCGGCAGCGCCGGCGGCAATGAGCTCGACGAGCTCAAGCGTCAGCTGGAAGAAATGCAGCGCCGCATGGATCGCCTGAGCAACAAGGAATGAGCGCGGCTTAGAGCATCCCGAAAAGTGGAAACCGGTTTTCGGAAAAGATCATGCTCAAATAAAAGCTAGGCCGATGCTGCAGCAGCTCCGGCGTGTTTGAGCCACGGTTTCTCCGACGACGCCAGCCCGACCACCAGGCCCTGCAGATAGTCGCAGCCCCAGTCCGCAAGCAAAGCGGCGGCTTCCTCGTCCTGCACCCATTCCGCCACGGTTTCGATCCCGAGCCGGTGGGCGAGGTCGAGCAGCGTCTGCACGAAGGCGCGATCGTCGGCCGAGTGCGTGATGTTCTGCACGAAGGCGCCGTCGATCTTGACCAGATCGACGCCGAGCTTGCGCAGATTGCGGAACGAGGTGTAGCCGGCGCCGAAATCGTCGATCGCGATGCGGCAGCCCAGATCCTTGACGCGGGCGACAAAGCCGCGGGTATCGTCGACGTCGTGGATCGCCGCGGTTTCGGTGATCTCGACCGTCAGTCGCTCGCCGGCGCCGGGATGCGCACGCAGCATGGCGCCGAGCCCGGCCCACCAATCCGGATCGACGGTCGACGCCGCCGATACATTGACGCTGGCATTAAGCCCGGGTGAAGCGGCGAGTTCCTCGACTGCCAGCTCCAGCACGCGGTGATCGAGCAGCCGCACGAGGCCTAGACGTTCGGCCAAGGGCACGACCTCCTTGACGGCAAGCAGCGTGCCGTCGTTGCGCTTGACCCGCATCAAGCACTCATAGAAGGCCGGCGTGCGCGTGCGGATCTCGACGACCGGCTCGTAGACCAGGAAGACGCGGCGGGTATTGAGCGCGCTGATGATGTCGTCGGTGGCGCGGACGTTTTCCTGGCGCTGCGCTTCGCGTTCGATGCTCGGGCGATAGGCCTGAAACGAGCCACGCCGCTTGGACTTGGCGCTGTCAAGCGCGTCCTGCGCACGCACCAGGATGTCGCGGACATCGCGGGCAAGGCGCGGCGCTGTGACACCGCCGATGGTCACGGTCACCGCCACCGGGCCGGCTTCTGTTTGCACGGCCGCATCGCGCGCCCAGGAAAGCAACCGCTCGGCGGCGACCAGCATTTCCTCGGCCGTGCAATTGTTCAGGATGATTCCGAATTTGTTGCCGGACAGGCGGCCGAGGTGATCCTTGCCGCGCAACTGCGCGCGGATGCGCTTGGCGACCGTCGCGATCACCTCATCGGCGGCGTCGAAACCGTAGGCTTCGTTGATGCGGCTGAGATTGTCGATTGCGAGCAGCATGAACCCGCAGGAGGAACGGAAACGCACCGCCTCCGCGAGCGTGGCTTGCAGCACCTCGATCATGTGCTGGTTGTTCATGGCGCCGGTGAGCGGATCGAAATGCGCCAGATAGGTAAGGCGCTTTTTGCGTTCGTGGCGTTCGTTGATCACGCGCACGACGCCGTGGGCGCGCGCCGGCGTGCCGTCCAAACCGGCGAACCAGCGTCCGCTGTCCTCGATCCAGCGCAAATCCTTGGCTGCGGGTGAACGCAGTGCATATTGCACTTGATAGGGAACGCCGGCGCCGTCGTCCTTGCCGGCCGACTGCATTACCGCGGCAAAGCGTGACGGGCCGCTCTGGGCATCGACCAAATGGGCATAGGAGCGCCCGCTGGCGAGTGCGGCTCCATCGGCGATGCCCAGCACCGCGGCGACATTGGCGCCCCAGGTGAGCGCATCGGTATCGATCTGCCACGCGTAGGGCGCTTCGCCAACCGAGGCGAAAATCTCTTGCGCGTCGAGCGCACCGGATTTGGCAGCGCTCGGCCCTTCGGCCAGGCGTGGCTGCTGCGCGGCGGCGGAGCCGCGGCCGGCGAGCCCCTGCGCGTTTCGGTTCGGCACGATCGCCCCCTGGCATGCAGACTGCCGCACGCGCACCCCGCAAGCGCGGCAGAATGGTATCAAGCTACGGGAAAACCATAAATTATTCGGAAATTGGACTGCCGCTTGGATGCTTTTGGGAGCTCTCGGGCCCGCTTCTTGGACCCGGCATGGCGCTTGCGACGTTGTCTCCAGGCGGGGTGTCGATGTCCCGTTTCGGGACAAGAGGCGTCAGATGGCGGATCAAGCGGCAGAATTTCGGCACATCTTGGGCGAAGATGGCCAACCCGAGGATCGGCAGCGCTCGGGCAGCCTGGTTGCGGTTTGCGCTGCAAACCCACGGGACTTGGTGCCGTCACGCCTGCGGCCTTCGGCGCCCTTCCTGGCCCATCTGATCGCCACCGCCCAGCAGGCGCCGCAGACGCGTGCCCGGCGGCAAGCCGAGCCGGACGAGGCAACCGCCCGCTATGCGGCCACAGCCGCGCGCCCGCGCATCGGGCGCCGTTCCAATGTCCTGCCGTCGCTGTAGTGCTTAGCCGAGCGTGCCCTCGACGCGCTCGACCGAGAGGTCGCGCTGCGCGGTGCGAATGGTGATCGAGAAGCCGCCGATCACGTCCACGAAACTGATCGCGGTGAGGATGAGGAAGGTCGAGGTCGCGGCCGTCTGGATGGTCAGGAATTCGACCGCGAAGCAGATAAACAGCACGAGCGACAGCACGTGGTCCATGATCGCCTTGGTGCCGAGCCGCGTCGCCTTGAGAATTTCCACATAGAGCAGGAATACCGCCAGCACCAGCAGCATGTCGCCGGTGCTCACCGCCATGCTGCGTCCCGACAGCAGCGGAATGCTGAACAGCTCGGTGGTGAACGCGATGTTCAGCAGGAAGGCGATCATGTTGTAGAGCACGAACGGAATGATCATCAGCGGGAAAGCGACCAGGAACATGGAATCCTCCTTAACCCTTGCGATGATTTCCGTGTGCGACCGGCGCAGCGGCCGTCAGGTCTCGGAACGCGGCTTCAGCACCTGCCGGCCCTTGTACATGCCAGTCTTGAGGTCGATGTGGTGCGGACGGCGCAACTCGCCGGAATCCTTGTCCTCGACATAGGTCGGCCGTTTCAGGGCGTCGGCGGAGCGGCGCATGCCGCGCCTCGACGGCGATGTTTTTCGTTTGGGGACGGCCATTGTCGTGCTCCTGATCGGTGCTTGCGCGTGATGTTTGGAAGCGGGGCTTATAGAGGATCGGCCGGACCGATGCTAGTGTGGCGGTTCAGAAATTCCCCATTTCTGGCGGCGGGTCGGGAGGGAATTTTTGAACCAAAGCCACACCAGCAACGCTATAATTTCTAGTGTCCCTTGGAATCCGAAGTTCGCAAAAGTGCTCGCAGCAGGGGTGTGCGAACTTGGGATTGGGGACACTTAAGGGTTCCGCGCAGCTCTGACACAAGCAGCGATCGCGCCGGCGCGCGCCGTGCGTGTCTCATAGACGGCAGCGAGCCGGCGCACCGCCGGACCGGGCTGGCGGGCACTGCGGATGAGCGGATTGGGCAGGATAGCGGCGAGCAAGGCCGCCTCGCGGGCGGTCAGATCGCGCGCCGACTTGCCGAATGCCCAGCGCGCGGCCGCTTCCGCGCCGAACCGGCCATCCGGACCCCATTCGGCGATATTGAGATAGATCTCGAGGATGCGCCGCTTCGGCAGCACCAGTTCCATCCACAAGGCCAGCGGCGCCTCCAAACCCTTGCGCACAAAGCTGCGGCCCGACCACAGGAACAGGTTCTTGGCGGTCTGTTGCGTGATGGTGGAGGCGCCCCGCGCCTCGCTGAGATCGTCGGCTACGTCGATGGCGTCCCTGATCTGCTGCCAGTCGATTCCGGAATGGGCGCAGAAACGCGCGTCCTCCGCCGTGATCACGGCAAGCGGCAGCACCGCCGCCATGCGCTCGATCGGCACATAGCTGCGTTCGACCCGCGCGACGGTCAGCCAGCGCCACAGCATCGGAGTCGAAACCGGATTGACCACACGATAGAGCGGCACCAGGAGATAGGGCAGGACGAGCGCCGCGACGAGGGCGATCAGCAGCGCCCGCATCAACCGAAACAGGGCGCCGCGCTTCCGCCGTCGTTGCATCGCTGGGCTCATCCCGGCCTACTTTAATGGCATTGCCGCGGCGCTGCCGGTCACGTTAAATCAACGTCGTCCAAGATCAGGCAATGGCCGCCGGCGGCGGCGGCAGGAGGAATGCGTGGCGAAGGACGTACTTGTTTCGCAGGAAATGGCTGAGAAGTTCAAGACCGAAAAAGACACGCCCTATTTACGGTTCGTGCGCGGCGACGGCCTCGACATCATCAGCGCGCAATACGTCCCCGATCTCCGCACCGTCGCGCTGAAGCCGTGGCCGCGCCGGGGCGGCAAGGGCGTGTTCATCAACCATGAAGCCTCGCGCACCTCCAACGATTGCTATGTCTGCGAGATCGCGCCGGGCGGCAAGCTCGCGCCGCAGCATCATCTGTTCGAGGAGATGATCCTGATCCTGCAAGGCCGCGGCTCCACCACGGTGTGGAACAAGGCCGGCGCGCGCGTCACCTTCGAGTGGAAGGCCGGCGCCATCTTCGCCGTGCCCCTCAATTGCTCCTATCAGCATTTCAACGGCTCCGGCCAGGAGGCGGTGCGGATGGTGGCGGTCACCAACTTTCCCTCCGTGATCAACCTCTATGAAGATCCCGATTTCGTCTTCGGCCACGACTACGACTTCAAGAACCGCTTTTCCGGCGAGCCGGATTATTTCAGCGCCAAGGGCGAGCAGGTCGGCTTTCTGCTGACGACCAATTTCGTGGCCGATGCGATTAATCTGCCGCTGATGACCGCCAAGGAGCGTGGCGCCGGCGGCGGCCATATCCGCTTCAACATGGCCAAGGGTTCGATCGCCAGTCACATTTCGCAATTCCCCGTCGGCACCTACAAGAAGGCGCATGCGCACGGACCGGGCGCCCATGTCGTCGTGCTCTCGGGCGAGGGCTATTCGCTGATGTGGCCGGAGGGCGAAGAGCCGAAGCGCTATGACTGGAAATACGGCACTCTGATCGTGCCGCCCAATGCCTGGTTTCATCAGCACTTCAATGCCGGACCGACGCCGGCGCGTTATCTGGCGTTCAAACATTCCTCGCCGCGCAACAGCCAGGGCGTGCCAATGTCGTGGATCAGCCGGCGCCTGGGCGGCAATCAGATCGACTATGCCGACGAGACGCCTGCCGTGCGGCAGATGTTCACCGATGCGCTTGCCAGGCACGGCATGGCGCCGCGCATGGACGCCGCTTACGAGGCGGAATTGCAGACCCTCCCGCCCAAAGTGGCTTGAGCGGACGACAGCGCCCGGAGATCATCGCCTATGCAAAGCCCGGCCTCACGATGGATGCTCAAGCCGGTGCGGCTCGCCTGGACCCACATCCGGCTGGTCCTATCGGTGATCATCGGCGTGGCGATCTATTGGATTTTGCCGGTGGATTTGCGGAATACCTCGCGCATCCTGATCGGCTGGAACATCGGACTGCTCCTGTATTTGGTCAGCACCGCTTTCGTGCTGGCGCGCTTCGACCTCGGCCGGGTGCGACGGCGCGCCAAGGACGAAGACGAAGGCGAAGTGCTCATCCTGCTGCTGACGGTCGCGGCGGCGGCCGCCAGTCTGGTTGCCATCATTGCCGAACTCGGCTCGGTCAAGGACGCAGCTGCCACCAGCGAAAAACTCACGGTCGCGCTCGCTGTCGTCACCATCACCCTGTCATGGGTTTTCGTCCATGTCATTTTCACGCTGCACTATGCGCATGAATATTACGGCAGCGGTGCGCGTGACACCGGTGGGATGAATTTCCCCAACGAAAAACAACCGGACTATTGGGACTTCGTCTATTTCGCCTTCTGCGTCGGCACCACGTTCCAGGTGTCGGACGTGGAGATCACCAGCAAGCCGATCCGCCGCACGGTGGCGGCTCACGGCGCGGTGTCGTTTGTCTACAACGTGGCGATCCTGGCGCTGGTGGTGAATATCGGCTCGCAATTCATCGGCGGAAAATGACGCCGCTATGACTGCGACCATTCAGATTCTTCTGCTGCTGCTCGCAGTGCTGGTGATCGCGGCGCTGATCGCGCGGCGGCTCAACACCGCGCCGTCGATCGTGCTGGTGCTCGCGGGCGTGCTGCTGGCGGTCATTCCCGGCCTGCCGCGCGTTGAACTAGCCCCGGAACTGGTGCTGCTGGGGATACTCCCTCCGTTGATCTATTCCGCCGGCGTCTCCATGAGCTGGCGCGAATTCCGCTTCAACCTGCGCCCGATCGCACTGCTCGCCTTCGGCTGCGTGGTGTTCACCACCTGCGCGGTGGCGGCGGCGGCGCATTATCTGCTCGGGCTGCCGTGGCCGGTGGGATTTCTGCTCGGCGCCATCGTGTCGCCGCCCGACGTGGTGGCACCGCTTGCAATCGCGCGACGGCTCGGCTTGCCGCGCCGCATCCTGGTGGTGCTGGAGGGCGAAGGACTGGTTAATGACGCCACCGCGCTCATTCTCTACCGCTTCGCGGTCGCCGCCGTGGCCAGCGGCATGTTCTCGCTGATGCAGGCCACCGGCACCTTCGCCGCCATTGTGGTGGGTGAGATCATATGGGGCATCGCGGTCGGCTGGCTTAGCCTGCGCCTGCGGCGCTGGGCGCGCGAGCCGCGGGTCGAGATCGTGATGTCGCTCTTGACGCCGTACCTTGCGTTCTGGGTTCCCGAGCATCTCGGCGGCTCGGGTGTGCTCGCGACCGTCGCTGCCGGCCTCTATGTGAGCTGGAACGGGCCGCTGCTGATTCCCTCGGCGACGCGGCTGCAGGGCATCTTCTTCTGGGATTTGATCGTCTACATGATCGAGGGTCTGGTTTTTCTGCTGACCGGGTTGCAGGCGCGCGCGCTCTTAGAGAAGGCGCAGAGCTTTTCGTTGCGCGATCTTGCGATCGCCGTCGCTGTCACCACCGCGATCGTGGTCGCGGCACGCTTTGTCTGGGTATTTCCCGCCGTCTATCTGCCGCGCCGGCTCAGTCCGTCGCTCGCCAGGCGCGATCCGGCGCCGCCCTGGCAGCAGACCTTTGTGCTCGCCTTCACCGGCGTGCGCGGCGTGGTTTCGCTCGCCGCGGCGCTGGCGATACCGCTGGCGCTCGCCAATGGGCAGCCGTTCCCCCATCGTGACCTGATCCTGTTCACCACATTCGGCGTCATCCTGATCACCCTGGTCGGCTTCGGGCTGCTGCTGCCGGCGGTTATCCGCTGGCTCGGCCTGGCGCGGTATCGCAAACAGGAGCGGCAGCAGGAACACGAGTCGGAACTTGCCGCACGCCACGATGCCATGGATGCCGGGCTCCGGCGGCTGGAGGAGATCGTGCGCGAGCGCGGGCTGCCGGACGAAGTAGCCGCCGGGCTGCGCACCCGCGCCCATAGCAGGCGGCAGCAATTCCCCCGCAGCCTGTCCGACGGATTCGAGCTGTCGGCGTTGGGCGCGCAGCTGCGTTCAGAACTGATCGCAGCCGAGCGCGAGCACCTCTACCAGCTGTTGCGCGACGGCAAGATCAATGACGAGTCGCGGCGGCGGATCGAGCGCGAGCTCGACTTGGAAGAAGCCAGCATGGCCTGCAAGAAGGACAGCGGGGAGCGGCCTTTGTAAACGCGCGGCACCGCTCCCGAGCGGCACGCGGCCGATTGCATCCTGCTCCTCTTCACGACATTATGTCTCGGGCGCGCGTTTGAGGACGCAGACATGTCGAAGACGCAGGCTTCGGCCGTTTTATTCACGCCGTATTTGTTGGCTCGCTGCTGATAACGCCGCCGATCGGGTACGCGGCGACGCAAAAAGAAGTAAATCCCCGAATCGGGAATGTGAGAGGCATCGGGCCCAAGTGCCGCACGTGGGCCTCGAAGACTCATACCCCGAATACCAAGCCATGGGGCCGGCTGGTAAAGAGTTGTCCGTGAAAAACCCGCGACATCATCTGGGCCCCTCTAAAAATCAGTCAGTGCCGTGAACGATGGTGAATCGAAGAGAGAACCAATCGGAATCGGATCACTCTTCCCCAAGCGGCTTCGTAGGTTCTTGGAGTTTGCCAATTTGCAAGAATCCGCAGATTTTCGCTCAAAAACTTGCAAATCTGATTGCCTTGTTTGGGCCAATCAGTGAGTCCGCTCAATGACTTGAGGATTTTTCACGGACGACTAAAGAGCTGCGTCGCCAACGGCGGGCCAGTCTAGCTCGCACGTCGCCCGGCCGGTGCAGAGAGTTCGGCCTCAGAGCACCGAGGAGAGCCGTCCAGTCGCGGCCCGCGCAAAGGCGCGCGGCGGCGGCCTACTCCGCCGTGCGCCCCGCCCCACCCCTGGCCGTGGCGGTCATCGTCTGCTTGAGGTCGGCTCGACGGTGGGGCCGCGCAGCTTCGCTGTCCTTGCAGCGAGTGCCAAGATTGAGTATGACACTGTCATGCATCATTTCTGTGAGGAAACGCCGTGCGCAGCAGCAAACCGATTACCGTCACCTTGGGTCCGCAGCAGGCCAGCGTGGAAGCGCGGCTGAAATCCGGTGTTTACGGCTCCGCCAGCGAAATCATGCGCGCTGCGCTGCGGGCGCTTGATCGAGAGGAAGCCGCGCTCGAGGAGATTCTTCGCCACAAGGTCGCAACTTCGTTGTCCGACCCTCGCCCCAGCGTTCCGGCCGAGGACGTATTCGCCCGCCTGCGCGCTCACCACGCCAAGCAGGTGAAAGCCAAGAAACGTGGCGCATAAGGTCATTTTTCGTCCGGAGGCGGAAGCGGACTTGTTCGCGCTCTATCGCTACATTGCCGCCGAATCCGGAGCCGCGCGCGCCGGCGATTACGTCTCCCGCCTCGAGCAGGCCTGTATGGCGCTAACTACGTTCCCCAAGCGAGGCACGCGCCGCAACAACATCGCGCCCGGCCTGCGTACGATTGGCTTCGAACGCCGCGTGACAATTGCATTCCGCGTGCTGGAAGGCGTCGTGGAGATTGTCGCCGTCGCCTATGCGGGCAGGGATTTTGCAAATGACCTGCGGCAGGGTGAGCCTTGACGCATTGATGCCACGGCCGTGGGCGCGCCCTACTCCGCCGCGGTGCGCCCGGCGCCCCCCTGGCCATAGCGGCGCTCGATATAGTCGATCACCATCTGCTTGAACTCGGCGGCCACGGTCGGGCCGCGCAAGGTGACTGCCTTCTTGCCGTCGATGAACACCGGCGCGGCCGGCGCCTCGCCGGTGCCCGGCAGCGAAATGCCGATGTCGGCGTGCTTGCTCTCGCCTGGCCCGTTGACGATGCAGCCCATCACGGCGACGTTGAGCGTTTCCACGCCGGGATATTGCTTCTTCCATCCCGGCATTGAGACGTGGATGAAATCCTGGATGTCGCGCGCCAGTTCCTGGAACGTGGTCGAGGTCGTGCGCCCGCAGCCCGGGCAGGCCGCTACCAGCGGCACGAAGGTGCGGAAGCCCATGGTCTGCAGGATTTCCTGCGCCACCTTCACCTCCACCGTGCGATCGCCCCCCGGCTCCGGGGTGAGCGAAATCCGGATGGTGTCGCCGATACCCTGCTGCAGCAGCACGCTGAGCGCCGCCGAGGAGGCAACGATGCCTTTGGAGCCCATGCCGGCCTCGGTCAGACCGAGATGCAGCGCATAGTCGGAGCGCCGGCCGAGATCGAGATAGACCGCGATCAGGTCCTGCACCGCCGACACTTTCGCCGACAGGATGATGCGATTGCGCGGCAGGCCGATTTCTTCCGCGCGCTGGCCCGACAGCAGCGCCGACTGCACCATCGCTTCGCGGGTGACCGCGCGTGCGTCGATCGGAGTGGGCGAGCGCGAATTCTCGTCCATCAGGTGGGTGAGCAGTTCCTGATCGAGCGAGCCCCAGTTGACGCCGATGCGCACCGGCTTGTTGTGTTTGATCGCCATTTCGACAATGGCGCCGAACTGGCGATCCTTCTTTTCCTTGAAGCCGACATTGCCGGGATTGATGCGATACTTGTCGAGCGCCTCGGCACAGGCCGGATGCTCGGCCAAGAGCTTGTGGCCTATATAGTGGAAGTCGCCGACGATCGGCGCGGTGACGCCCTGCTTCAGCAGTTGTTCCTTGATGTGCGGCACCGCGGCAGCGGCTTCGTTACGATCGACCGTGATGCGCACGATCTCGGAGCCGGCGCGCGCCAGCGCCGCCACCTGCGCCACCGTTCCGGCAATGTCGGCAGTATCGGTATTGGTCATCGACTGCACGATCACCGGTGCACCGCCGCCGACGCTCACGCCGCCGACGTCGACCGCTACCGATTTCCGCCGCTCCTGCGGACCCGCGCTTTTCACATTTGTCTCCATTGGCCGGACCGGAATGCCAGAGGGCTTCTCTCAGGTCAACGCAGCCGGCCAGGCTGCATTTTGCAGCCCCTCGGGCTGCGGTCCAAAATATCCATCACCGCTTCTGGCAGTGCGTACAAATGCCGGTGATTTCCACCACCGGCGATTTCGGGGTGAAGCCGGCGGCGCGTGCCGCCGACGTCAGCGTGGCGGTAACATCCGCTGAGGACGCTTCTCCGACCACGCCACAGCGTTCGCAGATCAGGAACGCCACGAGTTCACCCGCGCCGTGATTATGCACGCAGGCGATGAAAGCGTTGCGGCTCTCGATCCGGTGCACGAGTGCATTCTCGCGCAGGAATTCCAGCGCGCGGTAGACCGTGATCGGCGCTGGGCGCGGACCCTTTGGCGCCAGGCGTTCCATGATCTCATAGGCGCCGAGCGGCTTATGGCTGCCGAGCAGCGCCCCCAATACCTCCCGGCGGATCGGGGTCAGCCGTTGACCGCGTTCCGCACACAGCGCCTCGGCCACCGCCATGGCGTCGCTGGTGCAGCGGTCATG
>JBKKAF010000171.1:0-12618 GCA_046714775.1 Xanthobacteraceae bacterium
TCAAACTGGTAGGCCGTTATAAGAAAAGGGTCGAAGAGGAGCACGGCGCGCCGTTCCCGCAGGACCCGCATGCGCAATTATGGGGCGCCATCGGCGCCGTGTTCGGATCCTGGATGAATCAGCGCGCGGTCACCTACCGGCGCCTGCACAATATTTCGGAAAGCTGGGGCACCGCGGTCAACGTGCAGGCCATGGTGTTCGGCAATATGGGCGGGGATTCCGCCACCGGCGTCGCCTTCACCCGCAATCCGTCCACCGGCGAGAAACGGCTGTACGGCGAATTCCTGATCAATGCCCAGGGCGAGGACGTGGTGGCCGGCATCCGCACGCCGCAGGAAATCACCGAGGCGTCGCGCCGCGAGTCCCGTTCCGACAAGCCGTCGATGGAGGCCACGCTGCCACGGGCGTTCCAGGAATTGACCCGCATCTGCGCGGCGCTCGAGCGCCATTACCGTGACATGCAGGATATAGAATTCACCGTCGAGCAGGACAAGCTGTGGATGCTGCAGACGCGCTCCGGCAAGCGCACCGCCAAAGCGGCTTTGCGCATCGCGGTCGAGCTGGCCGGCGAAGGCGTGATCACCCGCAAGGAAGCGGTCACCCGGGTCGAGCCTTCGGCGCTCGACCAGTTGCTGCATCCGACCATCGATCCCGAGGCGGAGCGGCAGGTGATCGCGACCGGACTTCCCGCCTCGCCCGGCGCTGCCGCCGGCGAGATCGTGTTCTCCGCCGACGACGCGGAAGCCGCCAAGGCGCAGGGCCGGCGCGTCATCCTGGTGCGGATCGAGACCTCGCCGGAAGACATCCACGGCATGCATGCGGCGGAAGGGATTTTGACCACGCGCGGCGGCATGACCTCGCATGCGGCGGTGGTCGCCCGCGGCATGGGCAAGCCGTGCGTCTCGGGCGCCGGGACTCTGCGCGTCGACTACGGCGCCCGCACCATGACCGCGTCGGGCCAGACATTCAAACAGGGCGCCGTCATCACCGTCGACGGCTCGACCGGCCAGGTGCTGGCCGGCCGGGTGGCGATGACCGAGCCGGCGCTGTCGGGAGAATTCGGCACCTTGATGGAGTGGGCGGATAGGGTCCGGCGGCTTCGCGTGCGCGCCAATGCCGACACGCCGAACGACGCGCGGGTGGCGCTGAAATTCGGCGCCGAAGGCATCGGCCTGTGCCGCACCGAGCATATGTTCTTCGAAGGCGACCGCATCCGCGCCGTGCGCGAGATGATCCTGGCCGACGATGAGATTTCGCGCCGCAGCGCGCTGGCCAAGCTGTTGCCGATGCAGCGCGCGGATTTTGTCGAACTGTTCGAGATCATGCAGGGCCTGCCGGTAACCATCCGCCTCCTCGATCCGCCGCTGCATGAATTCCTGCCGCATAGTGAGGAGGAGATCGCGGAGGTGGCCGCCGCCATGAAGGCCGATCCGAAGAAATTGGCCGACCGGGCCCGCACGCTGCACGAGTTCAATCCGATGCTCGGATTCCGCGGCTGCCGCCTCGCCATCGCCTATCCCGAGATCGCCGAAATGCAGGCGCGCGCGATCTTCGAGGCGGCGGTCGAAGCGGGCAAGCGCACCGGCAAGCCGGTGGTGCCCGAAGTGATGGTGCCGCTGATCGCCAGCAAGGCCGAGCTCGATCTGGTGAAGGCGAGCATCGATGCCATGGCCGCCGCCGTCGCCAAGGAGACCGGCGCCAAGGTCGCCTACCAGGTCGGCACCATGATCGAATTGCCGCGCGCCTCGCTGCTGGCGGCGGAAATCGCCGAGGCCGCTGAATTCTTCTCCTTCGGCACCAACGATCTGACCCAGACCACCTACGGCATCAGCCGCGACGACGCTGCCAGCTTTCTCGGCCCCTATATGGAGCGCGGCATTCTGAAGTGCGATCCGTTCGTCTCGATCGACCGCGAGGGCGTGGGCGAGCTCGTTCGGATCGGAGTCGAGCGCGGGCGCAAGACGCGGCCGAAGCTCAAGGTCGGTATCTGCGGCGAGCACGGCGGCGATCCCGACTCGGTGGCGTTCTGCCACGAGATTGGGCTGGATTATGTGTCCTGCTCGCCGTTCCGCGTGCCGATCGCGCGGCTTGCCGCCGCGCAGGCGGCGCTCGGCAAGACCGCGGCCAGCCAGGCCTAGCGCATGGCCGGCCCCGCCCGCTTCGATGTCGTGTGGTGGTACGCCTTGATGATGGCGGGCGGTTTCGGCTTTGGGCTGATCGGCGACCATCGGCCGTTCGGCGGCGATGTGCTCGCGCATCCGCTGGTGGTGTTCTTCTTTGTCGCCGGCGTGGCGCTGCTGGCGCTGCGCATCGTGCTGAAACGGCCGGTGCCGGAGATCATTCCGGAGCGCGCGCTCTTGATCGGCTGTTTCATCGGCGGCGCCGGCTTCCTGCTCGGCAATGGGGTCGCCGTCTATCTGCCGGCGGTGCGGTGACGCCGCCAAAGTTCCCGCGTTGACGGACCATTTACCAAACCTCGGCTGTTGGCGAATCGCCTGAACCGCTTGTGCGGGACGCAACAGCGCGCGCGGTTAACTCCATCGCAAGGTTAATGCGTCAATAAAAAAATCCGTCGCATTGGCGTCACACCGGCGCCGCGTAGCGGCAGCAGTATGCGTTGCGTCATGTAGGGGTGCGTGGGCGTGATTGTTGCGTCGCGTAGGAGGCCGAAGGGAGGCTTCGCGGTCCCCTTCGGCCTCGTCTTTCTGATCGTGCTGACGCCGAGCGCGATCGGCGGGCAGGATCTCGCGGCCTTGATCGCGCGGCAGCCGGCTGCCGCGGAGCGTGCGCGCAATCATGTCATCGCTTCGCCGTTCGGCACCATCCATGCCGCCAATTTCACCATGCCGCGCCCGAAGAGCGCCGCGATGCCGGCGTCGCTGAGCTATGCGCTGGCCGGCCTCGACACCAGCAATGCCGACATCACCGGATCGATCCGCGAGCGGATGCTGCGCGATGTCATTGTCGAAGAGGCGCTCGTGCCCATGCGGGTGCCGATGGTCGAACGCCGGCTGAAGGGCGACCGGCTGATCGCGAGCCCGATACCGCAAGCCGATCACCAGCAGGTCGCGGAACAGCCGTCGGCATCCGAGCAGCAGGAACAGCCGGAAGTCGCCGTGCTTCCCCCGCACCCCGATTTGCAGGACGATACCTCGGCCTCGTCGGAACAAGCGCCGGCGGCGTCTGAGGCAGCCATGGTGGAGAGGCAACAACCGGTCGACGAACCCGCGCCGGCAAGCTACACGCTCGCCAGCCTCGATCCGGTTGCCGCGGATATCCGCGCCGGCACCACGCTCGCCGCGCCTGCAGCGGACGCCGATCCCGCCGCGCCTGCAGGTGAAGCCGATCGCACCGCACCTTCGTCCTATGCCGGCCCTGGTAGCGACGTGCCGCCGGAAATCGCGGCGCAGATCGCGCTCGGCTTGCTCTCGCCGGACGAAGCCGACCCGGCGATGCAGGCAGCACGGCTTTATTTCGGCGCCGCGCCGATGGGCGAAACCCTCGGCGCCATCGAGCCGTGGGCGCCTGGCGAGCAGCCGCGCTTCGAAACCGCACCGGTCGTCGTCGACGCCCCGGCCGCGGTCGACGCCGAGGTGCAGCTTGCCGCTTTGACGCCCGCGCCTGCGTCGGCGCGGCCCGGCATTGCCGCCGATCCAAGCGAGACCGGGAAGGGCGGCGAGACCATTGCCAGCAAGGGCGAGGTCACCGGTGACGGCCGGCGGCCAATGAGCCCGGCTGAGCGGCTCAAGCTCGAAGGCTCGGCACGCGCCAAGGCGGAGAAGTGTCTGGCCGAGGCGATCTATTTCGAGTCGCGCGGCGAGGCGGTGCGCGGTCAGATCGCCGTGGCCCAGGTGGTGCTCAACCGCGCCTTCTCCGGCTACTATCCCAGCACGGTCTGCGGCGTGGTCTATCAGAACGCTCACCGCTATCTGGCCTGCCAGTTCACCTTTGCCTGCGACCGTCATGCCGATGTGATCCGCGATCAGGATGCCTGGCAGCGCGCCAAGCGGATCGCCGGCGACGCGCTCGACGGCAAGCTGTGGCTGCCCGAGGTCGGCAAGGCCACGCATTATCACGCCTACTGGGTGCGCCCGAACTGGGTGCGCGAGATGGCGCGCATGCACAAGCTCGGCGTCCACACCTTCTATCGCCCGCGCAGATGGGGCGACGGCGCCAACGCGCCGGAATGGGGCGACGCCGCCGCCACCGCCGAGGCGGCAAGGACGCTGTAATAATTTGCGCTGTCATGCCCGGCTTTATGCCGGGCATTCGCGTCGTTGCAGCCGCTCAAATCTCGATATCGAGCGCGACGTCGAAATTGGGCGCGGAGTGGGTGATCCAGCCCGACGACGCATAGTCGACACCGGTCGCCGCCACCGCCTCGATGGTTTCCAACGTCACGCCGCCGGAAGCCTCCACCGGAACTTTCCCGCCGACCATCGCCACCGCCTTCCTCATGGTGGCGGCATCCATGTTGTCGAGCAGTATCGCGTCGGCGAGACCGACGTCGAGTACCTGCTTGAGCTCGTCCAGGGTCTCCACCTCGATCTCGATCTTGACCAAGTGGCCGGTGGCAGCCTTGGCGCGATCCAGCGCTGAGCGGATGCCGCCGGCCACGGCGATGTGGTTGTCCTTGATCAGCATGGCGTCGTCGAGCCCGAAGCGGTGGTTGTAGCCGCCGCCGCAACGCACGGCATATTTCTGCAAGGCGCGCAGGCCGGGCGTGGTCTTGCGCGTGCAGCATATGCGCAGGCGCGTGCCCGACACGCGGCGGACGAATTCATGGGTGGCGCTGGCGACACCGGAGAGATGGCCTACGAAATTGAGCGCCACCCGCTCGGCCGCCAGGATGGCGCGCGCGGATCCCACGACCTGCATCAGCTTGGTCTTGGCGGCGACCTGAGCCCCGTCGCGCGCATGCGGCGTGATTTCGATCTCGGGTGAGAGCTTGCGGAAGGCCGCGGCGGCGAGCGGCAAACCGGCGATCACGCCCGCCTTGCGCGCCACCACCACCGCGCGGCCTTGCGTGTCGGCCGGAATGGTGGCGATCGATGTCACGTCACCGGCGCGGCCGAGATCCTCGGCCAGCGCGCGGATCACCGCGTCGTCCAGTTCGAGCGGCGAGAGAAAGGCGTCGGGGCAAAACAACGACTGCAACATGATGTCCTCACGCGGCGTGGCCGGGAAAGCAATCGGAAGAGGAAATGACGATTTTGGCGATGGCGCGGGCCTCGCTTAGCGTCATGATGGTTCGGCGCGCCTGCCCCCGCTCGGGCTGCGGATGGTCCGTGCGGTAGTGGCCGCCGCGGCTCTCGCCCCGCCCGCAGGCCGCCCCCGCGCTAAACAGCGCCGCAGTCGCCATGTTTCGCAACGCAGGCGATTTCGCGTTGCGCTCGATGTGGACGATCTCGGCCAGCGCCTGGGCCAGCCCTTCGGCGTCACGCAGCACGCCGACATGCCGCGACATCAATGCACGCAATTCGTGCTCGGGCTCGGCGGCCAAGGAATGCGCCTGGTGGTTTACGGAATGATCTAATACTTTCGGCGCCGGCCGCGACCCGAGGCCCGAAATATCCTCAGCGATGCGGGCGGCGAACACCACCGCTTCGAGCAGCGAGTTGGAAGCCAGGCGATTGGCGCCATGCACGCCGGTCGATGCCACTTCGCCGGCTGCCCACAAACCATCGAGGGAGGTGCGGCCGCGGGCATCGGTCCACACGCCGCCCATGTGGTAGTGCGCGGCCGGCGCCACCGGGATGAGGTCGCGCCCCGGATCGATGCCGGCCACCAAGCAGCTTTGATGGACGGTCGGAAACCGGTGGGAAAAAGCGGGACCGATCGCGCTCCGCGCGTCCAGAAAGGCGCCCCGGCCGGCGGCGATTTCCGCGAATACGCCGCGGGCGACGATGTCGCGCGGCGCAAGCTCTGCGTCGGGATGAAGCCGCTGCATGAAGCGCTCGCCGGCGGCATTGACCAGCGTCGCGCCTTCGCCGCGGATGGCTTCGCTCGCCAGCGGCGCCGGGTCGGCACCGACCGCGATGGCGGTCGGATGGAACTGTACGAATTCAGTGTCGGCCACTAGCGCGCCCGCGCGCGCCGCCATGGCGAGTCCTGCGCCGCAGGCCTGCGGCGGATTGGTGGTGACGGAATAGAGGCGTCCGATGCCGCCTGTCGCCAGCACCACTGCGCCGGCGGCAATCGCCACTGGGCGGCCGTCCGGGAACCGCGCGCGCACGCCGATCACGCGGGTGCCGTCCATGATCAGGTCGTCGGCCGGACAGCCCTCGCGCACGCGGATGCTGGGGGTAGCGCGCACCGCCGCTGCCAGCGCATCCATGATGGCGCGGCCGGCGCGATCGCCCCGCACATGCACGATGCGGCGCGCGGAGTGTGCGGCCTCGCGTCCCACTGCAAGCCGGCCTTCGAGATCCTGATCGAACGGCACGCCGAAACCGAGCAGATCGAGCACGCGCGCCGGAGCCTCGCGCGTCAGCGCATGCGCCAGGTCCTCGTCGACCAGGCCCGCGCCGGCCGCGATGGTGTCGCGCGCATGCGCCTCCGGCGTGTCGCCTTCGGCCACCGCCGCGGCGATGCCGCCCTGCGCCCAGGCGCTCGATGCGCCTTCGCCGAGCGGCGCGCCGCTCAGGACGGTGACCGGCATCGGCGCGAGCTTGAGCGCGCAGAAAAGTCCGGCGATGCCGCCGCCGACGATCACGACCTCTGGGGTTTGGTTGTGCATGGATGACAACGGCTTCCGGCCGTCAGTTCTTCAGGTTCACCATGCGCTCGACCGCGCGACGGGCCTTGGCGGCGATCGCAGGTTCGATCGTCACCTCCTCCTTGAGATAGACCAGGCTGTCGAGAATCCTGGGCAGCGTGATGCGCTTCATGTGCGGGCAGAGATTGCACGGCCGCATGAATTCGATGTCGGGCAGCTCGGCCTTCAGATTGTCGGCCATCGAGCATTCGGTGACCATGATCAGCCGTTTCGGCTTGTGCTTGCGCGCCCAGTCGATCATGCCGGAGGTCGAGCCGGAATAGTCGGCGGCGGCCAGCACGTCGGGCAGGCATTCCGGATGGGCGATGATCCGCACATTGGGATCGTCGGCGCGCACGCGGCGCAACTCGTCGGCGGTGAAGCGCTCGTGCACCTCGCAGGCGCCCTTCCAGGCGATGATCTTCACCCTGGTCTGCGACGCCACATAGCTGGCGAGATACTGGTCGGGCAGGAAGATCACGGTGTCGGCGCCGAGGCTCTCCACCACCTGCACGGCATTGGACGAGGTGCAGCAGATATCGACCTCGGCTTTGACGTCGGCCGAGGTGTTGACATAAGCGACTGCCGGCGCGCCGGGGAATTTCTGCCGCAGCAGGCGCACGTCCT
The DNA here is from genome assembly GCA_046714775.1 of Xanthobacteraceae bacterium. Taxonomy (GTDB): domain Bacteria; phylum Pseudomonadota; class Alphaproteobacteria; order Rhizobiales; family Xanthobacteraceae; genus VAZQ01. Next base: position 7,385 of record JBKKAF010000171.1, read on the forward strand.
CGCCGGTGATCGAGGATGCGAGCGAGCAGCCGGCCTTCAGGTCGGGAATCAGAACGGTCTTGTCGGGATTGAGGATCTTGGCGGTCTCCGCCATGAAGTGCACGCCGCATTGCACGATGATGTCGGCGTCGACCTTGCTGGCCTCGCGCGCGAGCTGCAGGCTGTCGCCGGTGAAGTCGGCGACGCAATGGAAGATTTCCGGGGTCTGATAATTGTGCGCCAGGATGACGGCGTTGCGGTCGCGCTTGAGCGCGTTGATCGCTTTCACATAGGGCGCAAAGAACGGCCACTCGACCGGCGGCACGGTGTGTCTGACGCGCTCATAGAAATGCGCGGTCTCGTCTGCCACCTGCGCGTTCCACTCAAGCGGCGGCATTGCCACGATGCCGTAGCGGTGCGCGGCGGTGGACGTCCCGTCGAGAGAATGCGGGATGGGCAGAGGGCGGGATGAAGGCCCGAATACCTGCAGGATCGCCATGGTGGCCTCCTTAATATGCTCAAGATGAGCATATACGGGGACGAAAAGGTCCGGCGGGAGCCGGCAGCACAGCCCGCACGATCGGGCTATTATTCTCAATTCGAGCAAAACGGATATAACGCCTTCCGTCCCCCAATTCCAGTCCCGCCGCAACCGCCCACCCATGCGTCAAGCGGAGGTGCGCCCTGAGCAAGATTTGTTTGGGCGGCGGGAGGCCACGCCCTATGTTGGTGCTCTCGCCTGCCGCGCCCCAGATTCATGCCGGAGAACCGATGACTGCCGCGTCACCCGCGCCTGCCAAAGCAATGACCTGGCGGACGCCCGCAGTGATTCTGCTGTTCGGCTGCCTTGTGTGCGCAATCGGCTTCGGTCCGCGCTCGACACTCGGATTTTTTCTCACGCCGATGTCGCTCGATCACGGCTGGGGCCGCGACATCTTCGGGCTCGCGCTGGCGCTGCAGATGCTGCTGTGGGGCGCCGGCCAGCCGATCGCGGGCGCCTGGGCGGACCGCTACGGCGCGGTGCCGGTGCTGATCGGGGGCACCGTGCTCTACGCCATCGGTCTCGTCTGGATGGCCTACAGCACCACAGCCGGTGAGCTTTATCTCAGCGCCGGCGTATTGATCGGCTTCGGCCTTGCCGGCTCGTCTTTCGCCGTCGTGCTGGGCGCCTTCGGCAAGTTGATGCCTGTGAAATGGCGCTCGCTGTCTTTCGGCGCCGGCACGGCTGCGGGCTCGTTCGGTCAATTCATATTCTCTCCGTTAGCGGTCGGGCTGCTCGGCACGCTCGGCTGGCAGCTCACGCTGGTCCTGTTCGCAGGCGTGGTCATGCTGATCGTGCCGTTCGCCTTCGCGCTTGCGTCATCGGCAAAGCCGACAGGAGTTATGCATGCCATGGCGCGGCCGCAGTCGGTCAGGCAGGCGGTGGTCGAAGCCTTCGGCCATCGCAGCTATCTCCTGCTGGTGCTCGGCTATTTCACCTGCGGCTTCCAGCTGTTCTTCATCACCGTGCACCTGCCGTCCTATCTGGTCGATCGCGGGTTGAGCGCGGAGATCGGCGCGTGGACCATCGCCATCATCGGGCTGTTCAACATCATCGGATCGCTGGGCGCCGGCTGGCTCAGCGATCGCATGCAAAAGCGCTACCTTTTGGCCGCTATCTACTTCACGCGCTCGCTGGCGATCCTCGCCTTCATCAGCCTGCCACCGAGCCTGCTCACCGCGCTGTTGTTTGGGTCGGTGATGGGACTGCTGTGGCTCTCCACCGTGCCGCCGACCAACGGGCTGGTCGTGGTGATGTTCGGCACGCCCTGGCTGACCATGCTGTCCGGCGTCGCCTTCCTCAGTCACCAGGTAGGCGGCTTTCTGGGAGTATGGCTGGGAGGCGTGCTGTTCGAGCGAACCGGCTCTTATGACGCGGTGTGGTGGTGCGCCATTCTGTTGGGGGTATTGTCGGCGCTGATCAATCTGCCGATTGTCGAGAAACCGGTACAACGGCTCAGCCCCGTCCCCGCCTGACAGGTCCGCATTCCCGATGTCCAGCATGTCCACGACCGCCCGCCAAGCCATGAGCCGGTTCCTGACCTGGCGCACGCCCGCGATCATCGTCGGCTGCGGCATGCTGGTGGCGGTGCTCAATTACGGGCCGCGCTCCTCGCTCGGCTTTTTCCTCACGCCGATATCAACCAGCAACGAGTGGGGTCGCGACGTCGTTGCGTTGGCGCTGGCGATCCAGAACCTGGTGTATGGGGCCAGCACGCCGTTCGCCGGCGCGGTCGCCGATCGCTTCGGCATCGTGCGGGTGCTGGTGGCGGGAGCGCTGCTCTACGCGTTTGGCCTTGCGATGATGGCTTTTGCCACCACACCCGGCACGCTTTACCTGACTTGCGGCGTGTTGATCGGGCTGGGCGTTTCCGGGACGTCGTTCACCATTGTCATCGCCGCCTTCGGCAAGCTGCTGCCGGAAAAGTGGCGGTCGATGGCGTTCGGCGGCGGCACCGCCGCCGGCTCATTCGGCCAGTTCCTGTTTTCGCCGCTGGGCGTGTTCCTGATCGATAGCGCCGGCTGGCAGTCGGCGCTGCTGACGTTCAGCGGGCTTGTGCTGATGATCGTGCCGTTGTCGCTGGTGCTGATGACGCCGCGCATGGAGAGCGCCGCGCCGGGCATGCCGGCAAGCGCGCAGACGCAGTCATACAAGCAGGCGCTCGTCGAGGCGTTCGGCCACCGCTCCTATGTGCTGCTGGTGGTCGGTTTCTTCACCTGCGGCTTCCAGCTCGCGTTCATCACCGTGCACCTGCCGTCCTATCTGCTGGACCGCGGACTGTCGGCGCAGGTCGGCGGCTGGACACTGGCGATCATCGGCCTGTTCAACATCGCGGGCTGCATGACCTCGGGCTGGCTCGGCGGCTTTGCGCCGAAGCGCTATATCCTCTCGTTCATCTATTTCACCCGGGCGCTGGCGGTGGTGGTGTTCATCACGCTGCCGCCGAGCACGCTGACCACGCTGTTGTTCGGCGCGGTCACCGGATTTCTCTGGCTGTCGACGGTGCCGCCCACCTCCGGCCTGGTGGCGATGATGTTCGGCACCCGCTGGCTCGGCATGCTGTTCGGGGTCGCCTTTTTCAGCCATCAGGTCGGCGGCTTTCTCGGCATCTGGCTCGGCGGGCTCCTGTTCGAGCGCACCGGCTCCTATGACGTGGTGTGGTGGTTGTCGGTATTGTTCGGGATATTGTCGGCGCTGATCAATCTGCCGATCGTGGAGAAGCCGGTGCACCGGCCGGCCCCCGCGGCGGCGTGACATCAGGAAACCGTCGAAAGGTCTCCCATGAAGGCGATCGTGATCGACAAGTCCGACACCGGCCAAACGGCCACGCTGACGGATTTCGACGACGGCAATCTGATGGAGGGCGACGTCGACCTGCGCGTCGGCTGGTCCACGGTCAATTACAAGGACGGCCTCGCCATCACCGGCAAGGCGCCGGTGGTGCGGCGCTTTCCGATGATCGCCGGCATCGATCTGGCCGGCACCGTCACGTCATCGCAGCATCCGAACTGGAAGCCGGGCGATGAGGTGATCGTCAACGGCTGGGGCCTGGGCGAGACCCATCTCGGCGCCTATGCGGAAAAGGCGCGCGTCAAAGGTGATTGGCTGGTGCGGCTACCGGCCAGCATGAGCGCGCGCCATGCCATGGCGATCGGCACTGCGGGCTACACCGCGATGCTGGCGGTGATGGCGCTGGAGCGCCACGGGCTCACGCCGGCGAGCGGGCCGGTGGTGGTGACCGGCGCGGCCGGCGGCGTGGGCTCGGTGGCGGTCGCGCTGCTCGCCAAGCTCGGCTTTCAGGTGACGGCGTCGACCGGCCGGCCGGAGGAGGCCGACTATCTCAAAGAGCTCGGCGCTTCCGAGGTGATCGATCGCAAGGAATTGAGCGGTCCGCCAAAACCGCTGGCCAAGGAACGCTGGGCCGGCGGCATCGACAGCGTGGGCTCGACCACGCTCGCCAATGCGCTGTCCATGCTACGGTATCGGGGTGCGGTGGCTGCCTGCGGCCTAGCCGGCGGAATGGACCTACCGACCAGCGTCGCGCCGTTTATTTTGCGGGGGGTGTCACTTCTCGGCATCGATTCGGTCTACCGGCCGCTTCCCGACCGGGAACAGGCCTGGAACCGTCTTGAATTCGATCTCGACCGCGGCAAACTGAAGCAAATGAGCACGGAAATCGGGCTGGCGGACGTGATCGAGGCCGGGAAGAAGATTGTGGCCGGCCAGGTGCGCGGTCGAATCGTGGTCAAGATCGGGTAAACTCGTTCAGGATTTGGCGAGGAAGTCGGGGCATGATCGGGCGATTCGCGTGGTTAGCGTCGGGTTAACCGGATAATATCAGTCGCGCGTGAGGGGGGCTTCATCATGCTGAAACGCACCGCCATCGGGCTCATGGCTTTGCTGGTTGCGGGGCCGGCGTCGGCCGAACAACTCGCTCCCGACGCGGCGCGCCGCTTTGTCGTGGGCAAGCTGTTCTCCTTCAGTTGTTTCGAAGGCACGCGCGGCGCCGGCCGCATCTATGCCGACGGTTCGGTGGTCGGCACCGTGCAATTCCGCGGCAACGGTCCGGTGCGCTATGCGGCGCTGCCGGCCGGCACGCTGCGGGTCAAGAGCGGCGCGGTCTGCGCGGCGGTGCGCGGCATGCCGTTCGAGCCGTGCTTCAATCTCGATAAGACCACTCCGCAAAGCTTCCGCGGCTCGATGTCTGGCCTGGGCTTCGCCTATTGCGACTTCGTCCGCACCCATAGCCGTCCCGCCCTGGCGCGCACGGCGGCGCGTCCGCGCGGCCCGCTGCCGATCCATTCGGCGGCGGTGACGGCGTCGGCCGGGGACTGACGCTTCTCATTTCAGACCGCCGCGCAATCGCTTAAATCGCGACGTCGCGGCACCACAACCGGTTTTGAAAGCCGAGAACCCTGGATCTCCGGGTCTGTCCTGAATTTTCTTGTTCACGGCGCGCAGGCATATGGTCGCGTTGCGGCCCGGATGGTAGCTTTTGACCGTCCCGCGGCCCACCGCGAGGGGCGTAACAGGTTGGAGAGCACCGATGACTGGTTCGATGGGTCCACAGGGTTCAAGACGGATCGCCGCTGTTTTTGCCGGCGCGCTGGCGATCGTCCTCGTTTCTGCCGCGCCGGTGTCGGCGCAGTCCGGCTTCTGCCCGACGCTGAAGCGCATCATGGCCGACACCAAGAACAAATATATGACGTTCAAG
>JBKKAF010000172.1:0-4710 GCA_046714775.1 Xanthobacteraceae bacterium
TGGGGAGAGAGGGTTGGGGTGAGGGGGTTCCAACCTATCGATAGGCCGTACGCCCTCACCCGCCTCGGACGCGCGTCAACGCGCTTATGGCGAGGCGACCTCTCCCGCCGAACTCGGGTTTACCCGAGTTTGGAATCCTAATTGGCCGAAGTCGGATAAATCCGACTTCGGGCGGGAGAGGTGAAGTGAAATCGCGGCCGAACAAGCGCTTCAATCTATATTGCTCGGACGCTAAGCGACGCGGCCTTCGAATTGGCCGCGCTTGCGGAAGCGCCACAGATAGGACGGCACCACCGCGGCCATGGCGACCGGCTCGACGCCGAGATCGCGCAGCGTGCGGCCTTCGCGCCGTGCGGCCTCCGAGACCACATTGTCGCCCTTGAGCAGATCGACCTGGTCGGGCGTGAGCAGCGGCTTCGGCAGCAACTGCAAAAAGAACGCCTGAAACTTGGCGAGCGCAAACGGCAGCGGCAGCAACAGGCGCCGGCGCTCGATCACCTCCAACACATATTGCATCAGCTCCTTGAAGCTGCGCACCTCCGGCCCGCCCAGCTCATAGATGCGGCCTTCGGTCGTGCGGTTGTCGAGCGCAGCCACCACCGCTAAGGCGACGTCGCCGACAAAGACTGGCTGAAAACGGGTATGGCCGCCGCCGATCAGCGGCAGCGCCGGCGCAAAGCGCGCCAGCGAGGCAAAGCGGTTGAAAAATTCGTCCTCCGGTCCGAACACGATCGAGGGCCGCAGCACCGTCGCGGTCGGCATGGCGGACAGAACGAGCTTCTCCCCCAGCGCCTTGGAGCGCGCATAGCGCGACGTCGCGTGCTCGTCGGCGCCGATCGCCGAAATGTGGATCATGCGCGCGCCGAAAGCATGCGCCGCCAGCGCGACGGCTTCGGCGCCGAAGGCCTGCACCGCGTCGAACCGCTGGCGCCCGCGCTCGAACAGGATGCCGGTCAGGTTCACGACGATGTCGGCGTCGCGGGTGGCCGCTTCCACCGAGCTCGGATAGCGCAGATTGGCTTGCACCGCGTGAATCTGTCCGACCTGCCCGAGCGGCTGCAGATGGCCGGCCAATTCCGGACGCCGCACCGCCACGCGGATGCGGTAGCCGCGTTGGGCCAGCGCCCGCACCACATGGCGGCCGAGAAAGCCGGAGCCGCCGAACACGGTGACCAGCGTTTCGACGGGAATGGTCGTCATGGCCGCCGAATACAGGATCGATCCGGCGCTGTACAGGTGCCGATTTTCCCGATTTGACAAGGTGAAAACCGCTGCCTACCTATCGCCGACCCAGCCCGGGTGGCGGAATTGGTAGACGCACTAGTTTCAGGTACTAGCGCCGCGAGGCGTGGAGGTTCGAGTCCTCTCCCGGGCACCACCGCCGCGCCATTCAGAGGTCGGGAGCCAAGAGGTCCGGAGCCATGACCATCCGCCAGCACCGCGGCGATCTGCCCGACCTCACGCGCTATCAAGGCGGCGCAGTCGCGATCGACACCGAAACCATGGGGCTCGATCCCCGCCGCGACCGGCTCTGCGTGGTGCAATTGTCGCCGGGCGACGGTTCGGCCGACGTGGTGCAGATACCGGTGGGCGCTGTGGCTGCGCCCAATCTCAAGAAGCTTCTGTCCGATCCCGCGGTGCTGAAAATTTTTCATTTCGCACGCTTCGACGTGGGCGTGCTGTATCAGACCCTCGGCGTCATGGCCGGCCCGGTCTATTGCACCAAGATCGCCTCGCGCTTCTCCCGCACCTATACCGACAAGCACGGATTGAAGGATCTCGTGCGCGAGCTGCTCGGCATCGATGTCTCCAAGCAGCAGCAGCTGTCCGACTGGGGCGCCGACCAGCTGACCGAGGCTCAGATCGCCTATGCGGCTTCCGATGTCCTGCACCTGCATGCCTTGAAGGCCAAGCTCGACATCATGCTGGCGCGCGAGGGACGTGAAAGCCTGGCTGCGGCCTGTTTCCGCTTTCTGCCCGACCGGGTTCGCCTCGATCTGGGCGGCTGGGCGGCCGAGGACATCTTTAGCCACTCGTAAACAAGGGGTAATGCCGCGGCCCAGCCACATTTGCGGGCGACCATAGCGCTGCAAAATCGTATACTTATTGGGGCACCGGCCGATTCCTTTGCGGGTGCAGGCTCGGGATCAACGGTTTGACCATCGTGTCACCTAGCGACGTGTCAGCTCTCGACGAGCGCCGCAGCCGGCCGCAGATTGCCAGCGGCCGCAGCGATGGCGCGCAGGTATTCCGCGTGGCCGCGCGGCACAGCCGCCGCGTCCGCATGATCCGCATCGCGCTGCCCGCAGGGCTCGTGATCGGTGCCCTCGTCACCGTGCTGGCGGTGACCTGGTTCGATCCGTTGCGCGCGCTCGCCAGGCTGCCGATCGACATGGGCAATCTGGTCGTTTCCGGCACCAGGATCACCATGGAATCTCCGCGGCTCGGCGGTTACACCGAGGACCGGCGGCCCTATGAGATCACTGCGCAGGCCGCGGCGCAGGATCTCACCAAGCCGGATACCGTGGAAATGCAGGAAGTCCGCGCCACCGTGGAGATGCAGGACAAGGTCGTGGTCAAGATTTCCGCGCGCCGCGGCGTGTTCGAGACCAAGAGGGACAGGCTTGTGCTGCGCGACAATATCCTGATCGTGTCCTCGAGCGGCTTTGAGGGCCGGATGACCGAGGTAACGGTCAACACTAAGACCGGTGAAGCGATTTCCGACAAGCCGGTGGAAATGAAAATGCTGCAGACCGACCTCAAGGCAAACCGGATGGTGGTCACCAAATCCGGCGAGGTCATCCGCTTCGAGAACGGCGTCACCATGCTCTTGACCATGGACACCGAGGACAGTCCCCAGGGCGCTGCGGCGAAACCGAAATGAGCCGTATGCATTCCAATCGTCGCTGTCTCCTCGCTGCCGCTTTTACCGCCGCCCTCGTGTTGGCGGGCGCGCCAGCGTCGGCGCAGCAGAAAAATCAGACTGCCGCACCCAATGCCGGACCGCCCAATGCGCTGCAGGGTTTTTCGCAGAACCGCAACATGCCGGTGAGGATCCAGGCGGCGACGCTCGAGGTCCGCGAAAAGGATCAGAGAGCCACCTTCAGCGGCGACGTGCATGTGGTGCAGGGCGATACCGAGATGCGCTCCAAATCCCTGGTCGTGTTCTACGATACGGAAGGCAAGAGCGGCATGAAGGCGGCGCAGCCCGGACCGGGCGGCCAGCAGCAGATCCGCCGGATCGAGGCGATGGGCGGCGTCGTGGTCACCCAGAAGGATCAGAATGCGAGCGGGGATACCGGCATCGTCGACATGCGCGCCAACACGGTGACATTGACCGGCAATGTGGTGGTGAAACGGGGCAAGGATATTCTTCGCGGCCATCGGCTGGTGGTCAATATGACCACCGGAGTGTCGCGCATGGAATCGAGCAGTGGCGATGGTCGCGTTGACGCCCTGCTTAATCAGGCGCCGAGTCCGGAGAATCTTCCTGGCCAGGGCAAGCCGGCGAAGCCGCGCGGCAACTGATGAGCCGGCCGTGCGCAATTTCCTGGCATTGATCCGCAACCGCCGCCCGGCGCGCCGTCGGAAAACCGGCGGCGGCTGGCAGGACATGGATCTGCCCTCGCTCGGCGGCGCCATCGTTGCGCCGCGCGGCGAGGCCACCAATCTTCCCAGCGCCAAATCGCCTCGCACCGAGCTGCCCCGCGCCGAATCTTCTCGCACGGAGTCGCCCCGCGCCGAATCTCCTCGCACCAAATCACGCGCGCATCCCGCCGAGGCGGCGCCGCAGCCGGCGCCCGAGGACGCCTATCTCGCCGCCCACAGCGTCGACAAAAGCTTCGGCGGACGCAAAGTGGTCCGCGACGTCAGCATCTATCTGCGGCGCGGCGAGGCGGTTGGTTTGCTCGGCCCCAACGGCGCCGGCAAGACCACCGTGTTCTATATGATCACCGGGCTGATCAAGGCCGACCGCGGCCATATCGAGCTCGACGGTCACGACATCACCGCACTGCCGATGTATCAGCGCGCGCGGCTCGGCATCGGCTATCTGCCGCAGGAAGCATCGATCTTCCGCGGCCTCAATGTCGAGGACAATATCCGCGCCGTGCTGGAAATGATCGAGCCTGATCGCCGCCGCCGCGAATCCGATCTCAACGCTCTGCTCGACGAATTCGGCATCGCGCGCCATCGCAAGACGCCGGCGATCGCGCTGTCCGGCGGCGAGCGGCGGCGCGTCGAGATCGCGCGCGCGCTGGCCACCCGGCCGAACTACATGCTGCTGGACGAGCCGTTCGCCGGCATCGATCCGATCGCCGTCGGCGACATCAAGAAATTGGTGAAGCACCTGACCAATCGCGGTATCGGCGTGCTGATCACCGACCACAATGTGCGGGAGACCCTGGAACTGACCGACCGCGCCTACATCATCTATTCCGGCAATGTGCTGATGGAGGGCCGCAAGGACGACATCGTCAACGATCCCGAGGTCCGCCGGCTTTATCTCGGCGAGGATTTTTCGCTGTAGGGTCCGATCAATCCAGATTTGAGCGCTTGCTTCGTTGCGGTACGGCGGTGCGCTCCCTCTCCCAACCGAACTCGGGTTTACCCGAGTTCGGCGCTAATAGGTGATCGAAGTCGGATATATCCGACTTCGATTGGGGAGAGGGTTGGGGTGAGGGGGTTCCAATCTATCGATAGACCGTACTC
>JBKKAF010000173.1:0-3815 GCA_046714775.1 Xanthobacteraceae bacterium
AGGCCGGGGCGGTCGCCTGCAGCCGTGCGGAGACTGCAAACATCGCGATCTCGGCCAGCACGCCCAACGCCCACAAGGCGCCGATGATGCGGCCGTCCAACCCCTCCGCCTGCCAGGCCAGGGTGGCGAACCCGTAATAGACCGCATGGCTCGCCTGGATCAGGCTGGCTGCCGCGACCACCGCGACAAAGGCGGGCTGGCGCAGCAGCCCGGTTCCCGGCAGCGCCCGCACCGCTGCCGGATCGCGCGGCCCGAGCGGCGCCAAGGTGTAGGCCGCGGCCGCCGCCACGGCCATGGTGGCAAACACCACCCAGATCAGGTGGCCGGGCGCGATCGTGTCGAGCAAAATGCCGGCGCAAAGGCTTGCCGCGATGAAGGCGGCCGAGCCCCACAGCCGGACCGGTCCATAGGCGCGCCCACGCTCGGCCAGCCCGCGCAGCGCATAGGCGTCGGCCAGCAGCATCATCGCGCCATAGGCGGCGGCAGCGCAGGCATAGACCGCCACAATTGCGAGCGGCTCCTGGGACAGCCCCAAAGCCCCATAGAAGGCCACCGCCAGAAGGCCGGCAATGACCAAGGCGGCGCGCAACGCATCCCGCCGGTCGGCCGCGCGCGTTGCCATCGGAATGGCAAAAACCCGGACCACCATCGGCACCGCCAGCGCCAGTCCGATGGTTTTGGCGTCGAGGCCCTTGGCCGCGAACCAGACCGGCAGGAACGGCAATTGCACCCCGAGCGCGGCGAACAGGGCGGCATAGAAGGCCGCCAGCCGTGGCGCGAAGCCGGTGCGTGCTTGTGGATTTTCTTGTGGATTCTCTTGGGGATTACGCTGCATCGGGCCGATTGCGCTTAGGGGCTGACCGCGCTGATCGTACAATTCGGTGGTTGTGTTTGCCCCATGTCCGATGAACCCTTTGCGTTATCGACAATCCCGCCCGCGCTGCCGGCGGAGGGCGATTATGACGCCCTGCGCGCCGCGGTCATGGACTCCGCGCGCGGGCGCTGGTTCCTGGGAGAATATGCCAGGCGCAACCGCCAGGCCGATACCCAGGCCGTGCTCGCCGCCATCGAGCGCATCGAGGCGGTGATTCGCGGCGAGCGCAACCAGCACGCCTACCAAAACGTCCGTACCGATCTTTTGGAGATGGCCCGCGCCATCGCGCAAACCCGCGCCGAGGTCGCGACCGCGACGGCCGGGACCGCCGCGCGCGAACCGGGCGCACAGTCAGACAGCGCCACCGCGCCAACCACGCCGCCGGACATTTTCACCACCGCCGAGCGCATGCAGGAGGTCGCCTGGACCATGCGCGAGCGCGGCATCGATCATGCCACCTGCGCGCAGATCGAGGCCCTCGCCGCTTCCATCCTGTCGGCATCGTCGCTGCGCGATCCCGGAGACCAGCGCGCCCAGCAGCTCGGCGAGGTGCTGCATTACCTCGAACGGCGCATCGACACGATGTTGGACAATGCCGCCTTGGCCGCCTTGGCCGCCCTCGCCGCCGACGCCGCCGCTGCCGGCGCGGTATCCGCGGATACGCCGCGCGATGACGAGCCTGATCGGCAGGCGCTGCATTCCGGCAACGGACTCGATGAAACTCATCAGGTCATCGGCCCGCCTGCCGAGGAGGTCGAGCCAGCACCTGCTGCCGCTGCTGCAGAGGATTTTCCGCAAGAGCCGTTCGGTCATGCCGCCGAGCTGCAGCCTGAGCCTGCAGGCGCCATCCTTCCTGAAGCGGCCGCGGCTCCATTCGAAACGCCTGCCGCAACCGAATTCGATTCGCTTGCGCGGCATGACGACGTGGAATCCGCGGCGCCCGGCGCCTTGGAGCCGGCGCTTGACGTCGCACCGGTCGATATCGATCCGCTGATCGCCGCACCGGTCGAGGACTTGACGGCGAACACCGGCGGCAACGAAGAACCGTTGCATCCCGCGCTGGAACTCAAGCCCCTGTTAGTGGAGCCGCTGTTCGAGAAGGAGGATGCCGGTGCGACGGCCGAGCCTCACACGATGGAGCTATCCGCGCCTGCGGCCGCGGAGCCTACCGAACCGTCCGCGCCCATTCCGGTGACGACGGTCGGGCCCGATGCACTCATTTACATCGCGGATGAAGGCAAGGCGGAGCCCGCTGCGCCGGCACCGCCCGAGCTGTTTTTTCCCGCCGTGACCTTCGACACCGCGCCAGCGGCGGAAACCGCCGCGATCGTGCACGAGCGTATCGTGCAAGAGCGGCCCGCCGAAACGGAAGATCCGGCAATGCCGGCGTTGGACTTCGATATCGGCAGCCAGGTGCAGTCCGATCTGGATCATTTGGATGATCTTGTCGCTCTGCCAGCCGAGACAGAGCCGCAGGCGGCCACGCCGGACATTCACCCTTCTGCGGTGATCGAACTGCCCGCGGTGAATGTGTCCGCGGCGGCATCCGAACCCAGCGCGTCGGACGCCGAACCCCACGCGCCGACCCCGCCGGCCGCGCCGGTCGAGCCCGCGCGCGAAATCGACGTGCTGTCGGCCGCATGGGAATCCGCGGTTACCTATCCTTCCGCCGCCACGCCATCGCACACCGGAACTGCCGCCGCGGCGGCTGCCGCGCCGGGCGACTATCTGCCGTCGATGTGGGAAGCGCCGCTGGCCGCATCATCTGCCGCACTTCAAACATCTGAGCCGGAGCCTGCCGACTTCCTGCTCGAACCGCTATCCATGTCCGCCTACGCGAACGAACCTGCGACGGCGCTTGCCTCCGCGCCCCCGCAGGAGCCGGCCGATGCGATGCGCGAGATCGAGGAGGAATTGTTCGCCCCACCGCCCATGCAGGCCGGCGCCGCAGCAATCCCAACGCCCGCAGCGCCGGCCGCGGAAGTGCCGATACTGCAATCTCCTGCAACACCATCCGCAGCCGCAGCGCAGTTCGCCTCTGGACCTGCCGTCGCAGGAGGCACCGGAGCCATTGCCCGCCCGGCGGCGCGAACGATGCCGCGCCCGGCGCGCAACGATCCGCTAGCGGCGCTCAATGCCATGTCGGACGAGGAACGGATCGCGCTGTTTAGTTAGCGCATGATTTAGTAACGCAGAATCGACGCGGGCTGTGAATTCCCTTCACCTCTCCCGTGGGGAGAGGTCGCCTCGCGAAGCGAGGCGGGTGAGGGCTTACGGCCTATCGATAGGTGGGAACCCCCTCACCCCAACCCTCTCCCCACAGGGGAGAGGGAGCACACCGTCGTCCCGTAACGAAGCAAGCACTTCAATCTGTATGGATCGGACGCTAGCTGCTCTACGCCACCAATCGGTGGAACAGTTCCGGATCGACATTGCCGCCGGACAGCACCGCCACCGCGACTTTGCCTTTCACGTCGATCTTGCCCGCCATCAGCGCCGCCAGCGCCACCGCACCGCCCGGCTCCACCACCAGCTTGAGCTCGCGAAACGCAAAGCCGACCGCCTTTATCACCTCCTGGTCGCTCGCCGCCACGCCTGCGACTCCAAGCGCGCGGTTGACGGCGAAGGTGAGCTTGCCCGGCATGCGCGCCATCAACGCGTCGCAGATGGTGCCGGTGAGCGCCGCATTGACTTCGCGCCGCCCGCTGCCGAAGGAGCGCGCGTGATCGTCAAAACCTTCCGGTTCGGCGGTGTAGAGGCGCGCCTGCGGCGTCCGCGCCTTTATCGCCAGCGCAATGCCGGCGGTCAGCCCGCCGCCCGAGGCGGCGACCGCCACCACATCGGGTGACAGGCCAAGCGCCGCAAGATCTTCGGCGATCTCGCGGCCGACAGTGCCCTGCCCCGCGATGATCAAAGGATCGTCGTAAGGCGGCACCAGCAC
>JBKKAF010000174.1:0-5299 GCA_046714775.1 Xanthobacteraceae bacterium
TGGCTGGGCCGGCGGCGGGGGGAGGGGGCCGCGCCCCGCCACACCCACCCCACCCGGCTCCCCCCCTTCATGTGGGGGGTCGCCACCCTCCCCTGAAGGGGAGGGATAAGAAGCAACGGCGCGCCAAGGCTTCGGTGTGTTGGGGAAATTGCGCGCGAGGTGCTTGCCGGTGACGTTGCCGTTGTCCACCGGCTGGATCGGCCGGCCTTCGTATTGCTCGACGCCGCCGCGCTCCTTCACCCATTCGATACGCGCGCGCGTGAGGCCGCGCTCCACGTCGATGGTCACGTCGGGATCGGTATAGGGCCCGGTGGTGTCGTAGACCGGCAGCGGCGGCTCGCCTGACGAAGCCTCGAGCGCGATCTCGCGCAGCGGCACCCGCAGGTCGGGCGCGGCGTCGGGCCGCGCATAGACCTTGCGCGAAGCCGGCAGCGGGCCGGTGGTGACTTTCGGGGTGGCGATATCGCGGTCGTGAACGTTCATTATCTTAGCTCCCGTGGAGTGGACGCGATCGGAGATAGCCCATGAAACTCAGCCAGCCGCCCAGCAGCAGAACGACAATCGCAAACGCCGGCACGACTCCGGAAGTGGTCAGCAGCGTGAGCCCGACCGCCCCGGCCTCCTGCGGCAGCACGATGCGAACCACGCCGCCGAGCACCATGAACCAGCCGAGCACGGTGATGACCACGCGCCAATCCGGCGTCCAAAGATTGTGCACGTTGATGATGGCGAGGCCGGCCAGCATGGTGAGCACGCCCGACAGATAGATCAGCGCATGGGCATAGAGGAGCTGTCCGGCCATCGTGCGGAACGCGGTGCCGTTCAACAGCATGCCGGCGCCGATGGCGAGCAGCAGCGGGCCAATCAATCTGGCGAGAAATGTGGAAGCCTGCATGTCCTGTCCCTTCGCCGGCATGACCCGGATCAGGTTCAAAGGGTCCCCGCGGTGCCTTCGCAAAGGCGGGCGGTCTCTCAGCTCCTTCCGGAGCTCCCCTCGGAACAGAGACTAATGTAGGCCTGATAGGCGAAGTGTCAACGCGGCAGCTGGCACTCTTGTCCGGCGGCGCGCGCCGGGTCAGAGTTGTTCACTGGTCGAACCGCGGCGGAAAGGCGTCCATGCCATTGAAAATCCTGAGCGGCGGCGCGGCGCAAGGCTTGGTCAACGCGCTGGCGCCGCAATTCAAAGCCGACACCGGTTGCGACATCGACGGCGCCTTCGGCGCGGTCGGCGCCATGCGGGACAAGCTCGTCGCGGGCGCGCCGGCCGATCTTTTGATTCTCACCGCCTCGTTGATCGCGGAGCTGACGCGTGCCGGGCATGTCGCGCCCGGCTCGACCACCGATCTCGGCAGCGTGCTGACCGGCGTGGCGGTGCGGCAAAACGATCCTTCTCCGCCGATCGGCGACGCCGCGAACTTGCGCGCGGCATTGCGCGCCGCCGACGGCATCTATTTTCCCGATCCCAAGCTGGCGACTGCCGGCATTCACTTCGCCAAGGTGCTCGGCGCGCTCGGCATTGCCGACGAGCTCGCACCAAAACTGCGGGCATTTCCGAACGGCGCCGCCGCCATGACTGCGCTCGCCGCTTCACCGGAGAGCCGGCCGATCGGCTGCACCCAGATCACCGAAATTCTCAACACGCCGGGCGTCACGCTGCTCGGGCCGCTGCCGCAGGAATTCGAACTGGCGACGGTCTATACCGCGGGCGTCTGCACCGCCGCCGCCCTGCCCGATCCGGCGCGGCGGTTCGCTGCGCTGCTGACCAGCGAGAGCACGCGTCCCTTGCGCGAACGCGCCGGCTTCCGCTGAGCGTCTATTTAATCCCTCCCCCTGCAAGGGGGAGGGTCAGGGTGGGGGTCATCTTCTCGCGATCAATACGACCCCCCACCCGGTTTGCTAACGCAACATAGCCGATGCTTCGCATCGGCGTTCTTTGGCGCTAAAAACGGCGGCTGAAAGCCGCCTATGCCTCCCCCTTTCAGGGGGAGGTGAAGATCGTTGGGCAGCGTTACGCGGCTATTTCAGATCGTAGGTATAGGTGTCGTCGTCGCCGGTATCGATCTGGTCGAACAGGCGATGCGGCCGGCTGGTCGAGCACTTGTCGCCGGTGATCTTGAACGAGCGTTTGTCGTCCACGCAGATCGGCCACTTGCCGGTCCATTTGCGATTTGAGCCTTTGGCCTCGGCATAGACCAGATAATAGCGATAGCGCAGCTTGCCGGGATACAGATTGGCGCACTGGCCGGGCGCCAGGTCGAACCAGCCTTCCGAGGTGATCACGTCGTCCTTGCTCTTGGACCTGTCGGTCGTATTGAGCGCCTTGGCATAGACCACGTTGAGCTTAGTGCGGTTGCAGAGCTCGAAACCGTCCTCCGCGCGTGCGCTCTCAGCCGTCAGGCTCAACGCGGCGGCCATGGCCACCACTGCAACAAACCGGATCATTCCATCCTCCCGAAAGCTCATGCCGACAGTGCCCGCCAGCTTATCCCGCTACCGCGCGCGCGACAATTGTCCCGCGCGCACCATCAACCGCCGTCACGCCTTGCCCATGCGATACGGCTTCAACACCGCATAGACCGCGGCATTGGCCGGCGTCGGCACGCCGAGCTTGCGGCCGAGTTCCACCACCTTGCCGCCGAGCCAATCGAGCTCGAGCCGGTTGCCGGCCGCGAGATCATTGGCCATCGATGCCCGCATGGTCGGCGGGAAGGCGTCCACCGAACGCTTGAGTTCGTCGGCGAAGTCGGGCCCAAACGCGACGCCGGCGGCTTCGCCAACGGCGGTCGCTTCCGCCATCAGATTGAAAAACAAAGACCGCATGTCCGGATCGGCCAGGATGACCCCAAGCGGCTGGCGCGTGCTGGCGGTGATGTTGGATGTTCCCGACAGCAGGACGAATTTCTTCCACAGATCGAGCCGCATGTCTTCAGACAGCGTGATGTCGATGCCCGCCGACTGTATCCGCCGCACGTAGCCGCCGAGAATGTCGTCGGGACCTCCGTCCACGTGGCCGCAGCGGATGCGCGCAAAATGACTGGTTTGGCGAATGACGCCGGGCGCGGCGATCACGGTCACGACGTGAGTCGAGCCGCCGACCACGGCGGCGGCGCCCAGGATCGGCGTCAGCCGCTCCACGCTGTCCACCCCGTTCTGCAGCGTGATCACCCGCGTATCGGATTTGACCAGCGGGCGCAACGGCCCGGCGGCGCGCTCGGTGTCCCACAGCTTGACCGCGAACAGCACGACATCGACCGGCCCGACGCTTGCGACATCGGACGTCGCCTTGGCCTCGCGCAGATGCAGATCGCCGAGCGTGCTTTCGACCGTCAGCCCGTTGTTGCGGATGGCGTCGAGATGGGCGCCGCGGGCGATGAAGGTGACATCCTCGCCCGCCGCCGCCAGGCGCGCGCCGAAATAGCCGCCGACCGCACCCGCCGCCATCACCGCAATCCGCATGACTTCCCCGCCTTGTGCAGCGCCGACAGAAATCCCGGCCGCCATCACAGCGGCCGGGACAATCGTCGTAGCGTTTTAAGCAGGCGAAGATCAATATGCGCGGCGCGCGCCGGCGCGGCTACCTTTCGGTAAGCAAGCCGCGCGATGCCCGATCCGCGCCGCGCTGCTGCTGTTTCCCTCTCCCATGGGGAGAGGGTGCCGAGCCATAAGCGCGTTTACGCGCGTCCATAGCCCGGCGCAGACGGGCGTAAACGCCCTTGAGGACGCGCTATGGCGAGGCGGGTGAGGGATGACAGAGCAAGCCAACAAAGTTCGGAACCCCCTTGTAACTCTCACGGCCGCGACTCGCGCCGCAAGCCGCGCGGCGGCTCACTCTTTACGTGCTTGGTGCCAACCCACTGCGGCGTCGGTCACCGCGTCGGTCGAGGCGAAATAGGGCTTGATGTCGATCAGCGGGGTGCCGTCCAGGCAATCGAGCCCGATCACCGACAGCACCCTGCCCTCGACCTTCACGAGCCGCACCACGCTCATGGCGATCGGGTTCGGCCGCGCCGGTGAGCGCAATGCAAAGGTGCCGCGCTTCTCGCCGTAGCTGCGCGGCACCTGCCGCACCAGGTCGCGCCGCGCTTTGTCCATCCAATACAGCACCACCAGATGGCTGCAACTCGCAACGCCGTCGAGGCCGGCAGCCCAGCGCGGATCGATCTCGATGGTGCAGACGACCTCGGATTCGCGGGCGTTCTTCGGGCAGTCGTCGCGGTGCTGCCAGGGCGTGCGGATGCGGCCGATGAAATAAAGCGAGGCGTCGAACGTCTCGGGCGGTGTGACGGTCACTTCGCCGGGGCGGATGCCGAAATCGTCGTTTTGCGTCATGGCTCAGTACCTTCTGCAATCGGCAACTCTATTCACCTCCCCCTCGCGGGGGAGGTCGACACTTTCTTGAACTCCGTTCGTTGGCTACCCCCCGTCTTCTATGCGCCTCATCCTTCGAGACGGCCGCATCGCAGCCAAGTGTACGCAGGCTGCGCCTGCTATGGCGGCCTCCTCAGGATGAGGACTATTGTGTCCCCTCATGGTGAGGAGCGGCGCGCAGCGACGCGTCTCGAACCAAGGCCACCCGCCCCCAACCCTTGTCCACCGCCTTGCTAAGCCCTCCTTAAACGTATAAAGATATCTTTATATGGTGTCTGGAGCCGCTAATCCGGCCACAAACGAGGTCTTATGCCCATACCCGCGCATCTGCCCTTCGCCGCGCTGAACGCCGTCCTCAAGGCGGCGGGCGAGCCGACGCGGCTGCGCATCCTCGCGCTGTTGGCCGAGGCCGAGCTGACGGTGTCCGACCTCACCGACATTCTGCGTCAGTCGCAGCCGCGCATTTCCCGCCATCTGCGGCTGCTCTCGGAGGCCGGCCTGGTCGAGCGCTTTCGCGAAGGCTCCTGGGCGTTCTTCCGGCTCGGCGAGCGCGCCGGCGGCGGGAGCGGCGCCGAGATCGCGCGGGAGCTGATCGGGCGGCTCGATCCGGCCGACCCCACGGTGGCGCGCGACCGCGAGCGGCTCGCCGCCGTGCGCACCGCCCGCGCCGCTGCCGCGCAAACCTATTTCGGCCGCCACGCCGCCGAGTGGGATCGCATCCGCAAATTGCATGTCGCCGACGAGGCGGTCGAGGACGCGATCCGCTCAGCGCTCGCCGACCGGCCGATCCGCGCCCTGCTCGATCTCGGCACCGGCACCGGCCGCATGCTCGAACTGTTCGGCCCCGATATCGAACGCGGGCTCGGGCTCGATCTGTCGCTCGACATGCTGGCGCTCGCGCGCGCGCGGCTGGAGCGCGCCGGGCTGAAGC
>JBKKAF010000175.1:0-7132 GCA_046714775.1 Xanthobacteraceae bacterium
CATTCGGTCCTCTCCTTGGAATCTGAAGTCTCAGCAACCTCCGCTTCCTCGGTCTGGACCGGATGGACAACCTATTGAAAGCTCACACCTAGAGCATGATCCCGAAAAGTGGGAACCGGCTTTCGGAAAAGATCATGCTCAAACAAAAAGCTAGACCATGATCCGATTCAATTAAATCGGATCATGGTCTAGTTCTCGATTCCCGCGATCGCCTTGGCAAAATCCCTGGCCGAAAACGGCGCGAGATCGTCGATGCCCTCGCCCACGCCGATGAAATGCACCGGCAGGCGGTATTTCGCGGCGATCGCGACCAGGATGCCGCCGCGGGCGGTGCCGTCGAGCTTGGTCATGACAAGCCCGGTAACGCCGGCGGTCTGCTGAAACACCTCGACCTGCAACAGCGCGTTCTGTCCGACTGTGGCGTCGAGCACCAAGAGAACGGCGTGCGGGGCGCTGGCGTCCACTTTTTTCATCACGCGGACGATCTTCTCCAGTTCGTCCATCAGTTCCGCTTTGTTCTGCAGGCGGCCGGCGGTATCCACCAGCAATACGTCGATGCCCTCGCCGCGCGCTTCGGTCAGCGCATCGAAGGCCAAGCCTGCCGCGTCGGCGCCCGGCCCGCGCGTAATCACGGTGGCGCCGCTGCGTCCGCCCCAGATGGTGAGCTGATCGATCGCCGCGGCGCGGAAGGTGTCGCCCGCCGCCAGCATCACGCTCTTGCCTTGGGCATGGAGTTTGGCGGCGAGCTTGCCGATGGTGGTGGTCTTGCCGGAGCCGTTGACGCCGACCACCAGAACGACGAATGGCTTGGCGCCCTCGAGCGCCAGGGGCTTGGCCACCGGTAGGAGAATTTTCTCCACTTCAGCCGCCAGCACCGCCTTCACCTCGTCGGCGGAGATCGCTGTGTCGTAGCGCCCCTCGCCCACGGCCGCTGCGATGCGCCCGGCCACCTCGACCCCGAGATCGGCGCGGATCAACACCTCCTCGATCTCGTCGATCATGGCGCGGTCGAGCCTGCGCTTGGCGACCAGATCGGTGATCGCGCCGCCGATCGACGAGGAGGTGCGCTTCAGCCCGCCGGTCAGGCGCTGCCACCAGGGAGGTGATGTCGAATTCATTCGTGACCGTATGAACATTGTCACCCCCGGGCTTGACCCGGGGGTCCATCTTTGTCCGTAAACTAAGCCGTTGTTTCAAGAAAGATGGATTGCCGGGTCAAGCCCGGCAATGACGGTCGAAAATGACGCCGGAAGAGATGGTGGCGCGCCTGCTCTACCGCGACGGGCTGATGCTGGTGATCGACAAGCCGGCGGGCTTGGCGGTGCATCGCGGGCCGAAGGGCGGCGAGAGCCTGGAGGACCATTTCGGCGCGCTCAAATTCGGGCTGCCGCGGGCGCCGGCGCTGGCGCACCGGCTCGACCATGACACCTCCGGCTGCCTGGTACTCGGCCGCCATCGCAAGGCGCTCGCCTCGCTCGGCCGCCTGTTCAAGAGCGGCGCGGTCGGCAAGACCTATTGGGCGGTAGTGGATGGCGCCCCGGAGGCCGACGAGGGCCGCATCGATCTGCCGCTCGGCCGCCGCGACGCCAGTCGCGGTTGGTGGATGAAGCATGACCCCGACGGCCAGCCGGCGAGCACGACCTGGAAGGTGTTGGGGCGGGCGCACTTCGCCGCAAGTTCCGACGTTACCTCCCCCCTTGAGGGGGAGGTCGACCGGCCCCAGGCCGGTCGGGTGGGGGGTAAAAAGGCAAGCGCGGCGCCCGGTAGTTACCCTCCTCCCCAACCCTCCCCCACAAGGGGGGAGGGAGGCGAAAGGACACTCACCTGGCTGGCGCTCGAGCCGCTCACCGGCCGCACCCATCAATTGCGCGTGCATTGCGCGGCGCAGGGCTGGCCGATCACCGGCGACACGATCTACGGCAACGCGCCGCGCACCGGCGGGCCCGGACTGCAACTGCATGCGCGCGAAGTGGTGGTGCCGCTTTATAAGAACCGCGATCCGATCCGCGTCAGCGCGCCCGCGCCGCTGCACATGCATGAACGGTTGCAGGCTTGCGGCTGGGCAGGGGAGGTTTTTACGCTCGTCGAGTGAGCGTTACGCCGCCAACAGCCGCCGCCCGTCGTGATCGGCGATCGCGATGTCCAGAATAACACCTGGCTTCACCGCATCGGCGAACCGCACCGGCGTGTAATGCTCGGTGCGGCCGACATTGCCGGCCTCCGTCAGCACCTGCCGCCGCGCGCCGACTTCACCGTCGAGATGCCACCGCAGCGCGACATTGCCCTTGTCGCGCAGGCGTTGCGCGCGTTTCTTGATCACGTCGCCGCGCAGCTGCGGCATGCGCGCCGCCGGCGTGCCCGGCCGCGGCGAGAACGGAAACACGTGCAGATACGTCAGTCCGCATTCGTTCACCAGATCGAGCGAGCGGGCGAACATCTCCTCGGTCTCGGTCGGGAAGCCGGCGATGAAGTCGCCGCCGAACACCACGTCCGGCCGCAGCCCCCGCACCTGATCGCAGAACGCAATCGCGTCGGCGCGCAAATGCCGGCGCTTCATGCGCCTGAGAATGAGATCGTTGCCCGCCTGCAACGACAGATGCAGATGCGGCATCAGCCGCGCTTCGTTGGCAAGAGCGTCAAACAGGTCGCGGTCGGCCTCGATCGAATCGATCGACGATAGCCGCAGCCGCGGCAGATCGGTAACGTGTTTGAGGATTTGCTTCACCAGTGCGCCGAGCCTGGGGGCGCCCGGCAGGTTGGAGCCGTAGCTGGTGAGATCGACGCCGGTCAGCACCACTTCGCGGGTGCCGCGCGCGACCAGCCTCTGCACCTGCGCCACCACCTCGCCCATCGGCATCGAGCGCGCATTGCCGCGCCCAAAGGGGATGACGCAGAAGGTGCAGCGGTGGTCGCAGCCGTTCTGCACCTGCACGAAGGCGCGCGTATGGCCTGCGAGGCCGTCGATCAGATGTGGCGCGATTTCGGTGACCGCCATGATGTCGTTGACGGCGACTTTTTCTTCCGCGCTCAGATCGAACGCCGTGCGCGTCTGCTGCCATGCCGTGGCCCTCAGCTTCTCCTCGTTGCCGAGCACGCGATCGACTTCCGGCATGCCGGCGAAGGTCTGCGGCTCGATCTGCGCCGCGCAGCCGGTGACCACGATATGCGCCCGCGGACGCTCGCGCCGCAGCTTGCGGATCGCCTGCCGCGCCTTATTCACCGCCTCGCCGGTCACCGCGCAGGTATTGATCACCACGGTATCAACGAGCCCGGCGGCGCCCGCTTGCCGGCGGATCACCTCGGATTCATAGGCGTTCAGCCGGCAGCCGAAGGTGAGGACATCGATGCTCATGGCTCACGCCGCCCCGGTAAACAGCGCCGGATCGAATCGGCCTTCGCGCTCGAACTCCACCGGGCCGGTCATCAGCACATGGTCGTCGCGCTCGCGCCACTCCACCAAAAGGTCGCCGCCCGGCAGCGTCACCGTCACCTTGCGATCGGCGCGTTTGAGCCGCGCCGCCGCCACCGCCACGGCGCAGGCTGCCGAGCCGCAGGCCCGGGTCAGGCCGGCGCCGCGCTCCCAGGTGCGCACGACAATGTGCGCCCGGGATTGGATATGAGCGAGCGAGATATTGGCGCGCTCGGGAAAGATCGGATGGTTCTCAAGGAGCGGCCCGAACTTGCCCAGGTCGTAGACATTCACGTCGTCGACCCAGAAGACGGCGTGCGGATTGCCCATGCTCACGACGGAGGGCGAATGCAGGATCGGCGCGTCGATCGGGCCGATCTGCAGTTCGATGGCGCGGGTGTCGCGGAATTCCTCCGCCAGCGGGATCTCGTTCCAGGCAAAGCGCGGCGCACCCATGTCCACGGTGAACTGCCCGTCGGCATTCTTCCAGGCATTGAGGATGCGGCCGCCGACCTCGAAGGTCAGGGCGTCCTTGCCGGTTTCCGTGCTGATCAGCGAGGCGACGCAGCGCATGCCGTTGCCGCAGGCGCCCGCTTCCGAGCCGTCATTGTTGTAGATGCGCACCAGCGCGTCGGTGCCGGCTATGCGCGGCTTGTGCAGCGTCATCAGCTGATCGTAAGGCGCGCCTGCGGGCTGGGCGGCGGCGCGCGCCTCGGCCGCGCTGATCGTGCCCGGCTGCGCCCGCAGATCCACCACCACGATCTCGTTACCGAGACCGTTCATCTTGATGAAAACATGGTTGGCGAGCGCGCTCATCGGAGGCCCAATAATGCAGCCTTATATGGGCAAATCCGCCGGTTTGGCCAGCGGCGCGGCAGCGCGGTTTTCTTGACACTGTGCGCCCCGGCGGCCATAAGCATCGGCTCCGGCGCCTTGGCGCCGGCAAAATCCCAAATGGACTGAAAGAAGCCGGTCCGGACCCCCGAGCACCGGGATCGAACACGAGGACAAGAACGATGTTCGCAGTCATCAAAACCGGCGGCAAGCAATACCGCGTTGCCGCCGACGACGTGATCCGAATCGAGAAGATCAAGGGCGAGCCGGGCGAGATCGTCCAGCTCGGCGAGGTGCTGGTGGTGGGGGGCGACAATGTGCAGCTCGGCCTGCCTACCGTCGCCGGCGCATCGGTGGCCGCCGAGGTGCTGGATCAAGGGCGCGGCGACAAGGTGATCGCTTTCAAGAAGCGCCGCCGCAAGAACTCGCGACGAAAGCGCGGGCACCGGCAGGAATTCACCCTGCTGCGCATTACCGAGATTCTGACCGATGGGCAGAAGCCGACCAAGGGGGCGCGGCCGAAGCACCAGCCCAAGCCGAAGCCTGAGGTCGCGGAGACCGACGCGGACGAGGATGCCGAGGATAAGGCCCAGCCCAAATCCAAGGCCAAGCCGGGCAAGGACAAGAGTTCGGGCAAGAGCGCGGGCAAGGCCAAACCGGCCAAGAACCCGACAAAGAAACCGGCCAAGGCGGCCGCCAAGAAGCCCGACAAGTCCAAGGGCAAGGGCAAGAAGAAATAGCGCCTGCGGGGCGCGAAAACGGTGATGATTTTGTCACAAAGATGCATTACATAGCGGGCTGACAAGGACGTAAGACGATGGCGCACAAGAAAGCAGGCGGTTCCTCCCGCAACGGGCGCGACTCCCACAGTCAGCGGCTCGGGATCAAGATTTTCGGCGGCGAGCAGGTGCTCGCCGGCAACATTCTCGCGCGCCAGCGCGGCACCAAGTGGCATCCCGGCCGCAATGTCGGGCTTGGCAAGGATCACACGCTGTTCGCGCTCTGTAACGGCCACGTGCAATACCAGACCAAGGCCAAGGGCCGCGTATTCGTATCGGTTAACCCGATGACGGAGGCTGCGGCCGAATAGACGGCGGAAACCATTCTACATCCGCCGGCATCCATCGAACCGGCGGAACCATAGGGGTTCCTTTCGAGGGGAGACGGGATGCCGGCTCCCCTCTTCGCTTGAGGAGCCCGTGCGATGACCCTGCTGGAAGCCACCGCGACGGAAGCGGTTCGCAACACAAGCGCGCCCGTGCTGCAGACCGCGCGTTTGGTCTTGCGCGCGCCGCGGGCCGATGATGCATCGCCGATCGCAATGCTCGCGAACGACCTGCGCGTGGCGGCGATGACCTCACGCCTGCCGCATCCTTACAGCGAAGCGGATACGGAACAGTTCATCGCCCAAGCCGGTGCCAGCACGTTCACGGTCACGCTTGCGGGCGGCCCGCCGATCGGCGTGTGCGGCATCGACTGGTCGCGCGGCGAGCGGCCTGAACTCGGCTATTGGTTCGGCGTGCCCTATTGGGGCCACGGCTATGCCACCGAGGCCGCGCGCGCGGTGATCGATCACGCCTTCGACGATCCGGCGGCGGAAGCGCTGGTGGCCGGCGCGCGGGTGAGCAATCCGGCGTCGCGGCGGGTGCTGGAGAAATGCGGCTTCCAATGGACCGGAGTCGAGCTGCGTCGCATTCGCGCTATCGCCTCGTCCGCGCCGGTCGATCGTTTTCGCCTCGACCGCGGGCTGTGGGCCTCGCTCAAGAGCTGGGGTGCCGTGCAGCGGGTGGCGTGAGCCATTCATGCGGGTAGACTGGCCTTGGCTGTCTGACTGAGAGGCTGTCATGTCCGCGCCGTTTTCGATTCTCGGCATCGACCACATCGTGCTGCGCGCCGCCGACCCCGACGCGCTCGAGCGCTTTTACATCGAGGCACTGGGCTGCACGCTGGAGAAGCGGCAGGACAAGCTCACGCAGTTGCGCGCCGGCGGCGCGCTGATCGACATCGTGCCGGCCGACGAGGCAGGGCCGGCGGGCGGCACCTCGCCCAGCGGCGGCGCCAATCTTGATCATCTGTGCCTGCGGATCGCGCCGTTCGACCATGCCGCCATCGCCAGGCATTTGGCTGCGCACGGCGTCGCATGCGGTCCGGAGAAATCGCGCTACGGCGCCGAGGGCCGCGGCCCCTCGCTCTACATCACCGATCCGGAAGGCAACGGCGTCGAGCTGAAGGGGCCGGTGCCGGGTTGACGTTTGTATAGGCAAATGCCTATATAAACGCATGAAAGCGCCCGCTGCAGGCTTTGAGTGGGACACCGGCAACCGCGAGAAATGCTGCAAGCACGGCCTTTTGATCGCCGAAATCGAGCACGTGCTTCGCCGACAGGAAACACTGATCGTTCCGGCTACGAGCAGGTCGGATGCGGAGCCGCGTTTCATTGCGATCGGCCGCACGCAAGGAGGGCGCTTCGCATTCGTAGTGTTCACGCCGAAGCAGAGAAACGAACAATCGATTTTGCGGCCGATCAGCGCGCGCAACATGCATACGAAGGAGATCGCCCGATATGAAAAAGAAATTTCCAATCTTGAAAACCGACGAGGACGCTGAGGCGTTCCTCGAACAGGACTTGTCGGACTATCTGCATGCGGGGAATTTCGCGCCGTTTCAATTCGAGTTTCGCCCAAAGCAGAAGACTGTGAACCTGCGCATGTCCGTGGAATTGCTGAACGCGATCCGGGCCAGGGCGAAGCGCCATGGTGTCCCGTATCAGCGATACATTCGGCAAGCTTTGGAACTCGCGGTGCGCGAGCCGAAGCGAGCCGGCAGTTCCCGCCGCTAGTCACGTGCGTCCATGAAATTCCTCGATGAAGCCAAGGTCTATATCCGCTC
>JBKKAF010000176.1:0-7732 GCA_046714775.1 Xanthobacteraceae bacterium
CGCGCGAAGTTTTGCTCCGCAGGTGCGCGATCTCCTCGAACGGCGCCTGCACGAGGTGGTGGAAGGAACCGCGCGCGCCCACGGCGCCAAGGCGACGCTGACCTACAAGCGCGACTACCCTGTGACCAAAAATCACGAACGCGAGACGGCTTTCGCCGCAGCGGTCGCCACGCAGGTGGTGGGGCCGGAGCGGGTCAATACCGATGTCGTCCCGGTCATGGGCGCGGAGGATTTCTCGTTCATGCTGGAAGCGCGGCCGGGCGCCTTTATTTTCGTGGGCAACGGCGACAGCGCGGGGTTGCACCATCCGGCCTACGACTTCAACGACGAGGCAATCCCGGTCGGGACATCCTACTGGGTCAAGCTGGTGGAAACGGCGCTGCCGAAATAATGGCAACTCGTCATGCCCGCGCTTGTCGCGGGCATCCACGTCATAAATGGCGAGTCGAAGTAAAGACGTGGA
The DNA here is from genome assembly GCA_046714775.1 of Xanthobacteraceae bacterium. Classification (GTDB taxonomy): domain Bacteria; phylum Pseudomonadota; class Alphaproteobacteria; order Rhizobiales; family Xanthobacteraceae; genus VAZQ01. The sequence continues at coordinate 464 of JBKKAF010000176.1, forward strand.
TGGCCGGGACAAGGCCGGCCATGACGTGGAGAGTGTCGGTCATTGCCAAGATTAGATAGCTGTCAGAGCTCGTCGGTTTCGATTTCCGTCACCAACTCGTATTGTGCGCGCAATTGCTCGACAGTGTTGCGGCAGACATCCATGCAAGTTTGCGGAATGACGTCGCCCGGGATGTAGATATGGGACACGTCACAATCCCCGTCGGCAGCGTCGCCGGCCGGACCGACGGTCACCGCGCTTACCGAGCGGCAGGCCGCGCAATTGCGCATATCGACCAGGATGAGCCGCTCGAGTTCAGGCGCTGTCTTGGGCGTCTTGGGCGTTGTGGCCATCGGCTACACAAAGTACGGCGCGCGGATTGCGCGCCACATCGAAGGCCGTGCTAAAAGTTATTGCGCCACTTCGATCCGGTTTTCCGCCGGAATCGGCGCCGGCGCTTCGGTGACAACGGCGGCCGGCCGCGGCAGGGTCTCGGCCACCTTGGCCTCGACGTTGCGCCAATAGGCGAATTCGTTGAAGCGCGAGCCCTCGAGGGCGCCCAGCGCAATCGCGGCCAGGAACGGCAGGCTCTGCACCACCAACACCGCAGCGAAAATATTCACTTCGTGGATCTGCTTGTAATTGGTCATCACCACGATCACGGCGCCGATCAAAAGGAGCGCGGCCAGCACCGCTTCCCAGAACGCCGGGAAGTCCGGACCCTTGCAGGTGGCGCCGCCCTTGGCGGTGCGCGTAAACGGCAGGGTCTCGGTCCAGACGCCGAAGCCGACCGCGCGCGCCACCGTCCATTGCACCGACATGGCGGCAAACACCGCGCCCAGCATTTGCGTGAGCGGCATCGCCACACGCAATGGATAGAGCGCCAGGAAATGAATGAGTGCGACCGCAAAGGCGACGAGAATAGGCACGGTCAGAATCTTGTCGGGAATGGCGATGCTGACGAACGCCACCACCGGCACCCACAGCAGATTGAGGATCGCCACCGCGACGCCGATCGATTCCGCGCCCAGCCAGTTAAGCCAGCCAAGTGCGAATTCCCGCTTCTGCTCGCGCGTGAGCGTGTTCGATCGCGGCAGCAGATGCCGCCAGTGCTTCTTCAGAATCTGGAAGCCGCCATAGGCCCAGCGGTGGCGCTGCTTCTTGTAGGCGTCGAACGTGTCGGGCAGCAGGCCGTGGCCATAGCGCCGGTTGGTGTAGTGGATCTGCCAGCCGTGCTCGAGCATGGTCAGGCCGAGATCGGTGTCCTCGCAGATCGTGTCGCTCGACCAGCCGCCGGCGGCGGCGATCGCCTCGCGACGGATCAGGCACATGGTGCCGTGCACGATGACGGCGTTGACCTCGTTGCGCTGGACCATGCCGATGTCGAAGAACCCGGCATATTCGCCGTTCATGGCGTGATGCATGACGGTGCGCTCACCGTCGCGGTGGTCCTGCGGCGCCTGGATCATGCCGACGCGGGGATCGTGGAAGGCCGGAACGAGATCCTTGAGCCATTCCGACCGCACCACATAGTCGGCATCGATGACGGCAATGATCGACGCATCCGTGGCGGTGTGAGCGAGCGCCAGCCGCAGCGCGCCGGCCTTGTAGCCGCTGACATTATCGTCATGGATGAACTTGAAACGCTCGCCGAGTTCGCGGCAATACTCCTCGACCGGGCGCCAATAGGCCGGGTCGGGCGTGTTGTTGATCAACACCACGCATTCGAAATTCGGATAGTTGAGCCGCGCCACCGCGTCGAGCGTGGCCTTCAGCATCTCCGGCGGCTCGCGATGCGCCGGGACGTGGATCGACACTTTGGGCACGAAATCATCCGGAACCAGCGGCGGGCCGGCCAACAGGCGGCGGGGCGCGCGGCCAAAGGCAATGGCTGCGATCTCCTCGATGCGGGCGAGCGCGATCAGTACCAGCGGAATCAGCAGCACGATGCCGAAGCCGAGCGCGAAAGCGGCGCCAGGCACGAAGTAGTGGCCTTTCCAAAACGCAAAGACCGTGGCGCCCCAAGCGCCGACCACATTGGCGGCGACCGCCAGCGTCACCGCCTCGCCGGCGGTCACGCGGGTTTTTGCCAGCAACGGCAGCGACAACAGCAGACCGAGCAGGAGGGCGATGCCGGCGATCTTCCAATGGTCGGGATCGCTGACCGGTCCGACCCAGGCGAACTTCATGTCGCGCGCGGCGTCGAAGATGCCCCAATAGGGACCGACGCCGCCTTCGTTGGTCTTCCACGGCTGGTCGATGGCTTCGATGATGTTGTAGTCGATGCCGTAGGCTTCGGCGCGCGCCACGAAGTCGCGCAGGATCACCGCCTGCTCGATACGGCCGGGAAGGGCGCCATGCATGTTGTAGCCGGCGCTCGGCCAGCCGAACTCGGCAACCACGATGCGCTTGCCCGGATGCGCCTGGCGCAGCTTGTCATAAGCGATGATGGTCTGCTCGACCGCGCGCCCCGCCGTGAAGCCTTCCCAATAGGGCAGGATGTGAGCCGCGAGGAAGTCGACCGAAGACGTCAATTCCGGATGATCGAGCCACACCGTCCAGAGTTCACCGGTGGTGACCGGCACCGGGCTTGCTCGCTTGACGCGCTGGATGATCTTGATCAGCTCATCGACCGACTTCTCGGCCCGCAACGTGGTTTCGTTGCCGACCACGATGGCGTTGACGTTGCTATAGCGCCGGGCGAGCTCGATGCCGGCGCGGATTTCGCGCTCATTGCGATCTTCATTCTTGTCGATCCAGATGCCGACCGTGACCTTCAGCCCGAACTCGGCGGCGATCTGCGGCACCAGCTCGATGCCGCCGGTGGAAGAATAGGTGCGGATCGAGCGCGTATAAGGAGCGAGACGACGCAGGTCGGCGCGGATCTGGTCGGCGGTCGGACGGTCGCCGTGATCCGGATGCTGCGATCGCGTGTAAGGAGAATATGAAACGCTGGCGAGCGGGCCGTCGATATTCGGCGCTGCCTGTTGCCGCTGCAACAAAGACCACAATCCCGCGTGCACGCACACAACGAGCGCGACTACGGCAACGACGATGCGCATAGAAAGACAACCACGCGGGGCAGAACACAGAGGCCCGAACCCATCCCCGGGAGTTCGACCAAGGTCTTGTTTGGAAACTACCTTAGTCAATGGCGACCGATCAAGTAGTAATAGGACGTGGCTAATTCACGGCACCAACAATCCGAGAAAAGATTTGTTTCGTGAAAGTTTAGATAGGTAGCTGAACGTCCGTACAGCTTAGCGATTGCTCGTGCCGGCCGGCGCCGCCGCGGCCGGTGCTGACGTCGGCTCCAGGCTGGGATTGATCCAGCAGGCGTGCACCCGGCTGCTCAACGTCTCGGGCGCCTTGGGGTCGATGTGCCCTTGCCGGACCAGGCAGCGGAAGGTCGCCTGGATATGGCCGGAGGGACAACCAAACCGGTCATAGAGATCCATGTGGCGAAAGGCGGTGTCGAGATCGTCGCGCCAGACCAGGTTAACCACCCGGCGGCCGAGCCAGACGCATTCCGGGTTGGAGGCGGGACCGCCCAGCACCTTGGCGGCTTCGACGAACTCGTCGATCTTCTTCTGTCCGTCCTTGCCGGCATTGGCGCCCTGTTGGCGGAGCTGCTCGGCGGCCTTTGGATCGACGCTTTGCGCCGACGCGCCTTCGGCGGCGGCCAGGAGGAACACGGCGCCGAACGCGACGGCGATACCACGCAGACAAACAAAACGCATGAATACTCTGGATTTGCTGGGCCGTGACCGGCCAGTTGCTCCCCCCACATGCAGACCGGATTCGGTCAGCATTGCGACGATTGCCGCCGCATCGGCCCGGCAGGACGGGGTGGAACGGAGGTGCCCGTCGCGCGCGCCGTTGCGTCGATTAAAGCAGCCGCGCGCCGCAACGCCAATACGGCGCGAGCAAAAATTACGCTTCTGTCTCCGGGCGATCGGGTCACATGGTTATCCGCCGGACAGATCCTGAACGGATAGTCAGTTTCCAGAGCGCGCTTGGCACTGCGGTGCCGAAACGATAAGCGAAACCCGGCAGGATACGGGGGACCAACATGCGGATGGCGGCCGCGCTTTTTGCGCTGGTGGCGGCGGCGATCGTGGGCGCATGGGCCTGGCTCGGGGCTCCCGTCCAAATGCCGCAGTCCCCGCTCGGAACGGGCGACAAGCTCACCTGTATCTCCTATGCGCCATTTCGCGGCGCGCAGAACCCGTTCGGGCCCGATATTCCCATCGATCCGCGCCAGATCGAGGAAGATCTGGCCCAGCTCAAGCAAGTCACCAATTGCATACGCACCTATTCGACCGACCACGGTCTCGACCAGATTCCTGAAATCGCCCGCCGCCACGGTCTGAAGGTGATGCAGGGGCTGTGGCTGTCCAGCCTGCCGGAGCACAGCCGCAAGCAGATCGAGACCGGGATAGCGCTCGCCAACCGCTTTCCCGACGTGATCCCGGCCCTGATCATCGGCAACGAGGTGCTGCTGCGCGGCGAGATGTCCGCTCCCGACCTGGTCAGGACCATCCGCGAGGTCAAAGCCAAGGTGCCGATGCCGGTGACCTATGCCGATGTGTGGGAATTCTGGCTGCGCCATCGCGACGTCGCCGGCGCGGTGGATTTCATTTCCATCCATATCCTGCCGTACTGGGAGGACTTCCCCATTCCGGCGCACGAGGCGGCGCGGCATCTGGATGCCATCCGCAAGCAGGTGGTGGCCGCGTTTCCCGGCAAGGAAATCGTGGTGGGCGAATTCGGCTGGCCGAGCGCCGGCCGCATGCGCGAAGGCGCTTTGCCGTCGCCGGTCAACCAGGCGCGCGCCTTGCACGACGTGCTCGCGCTCGCCAAACGCGAGAACTACCGGGTCAATGTGATCGAGGCCTATGACCAGCCTTGGAAGCGGCAGCTGGAAGGCACCGTCGGCGGATATTGGGGTCTGTTCGAGGCCTACCGCCGCCAGCCGAAATTTGCCTGGGGCGGCGCGGTCTCCAATCATCCGCACTGGCGCTGGCAGGCGGCGGGCGGGGTTGCCTTGGCGGCGGCGGTGTTTGCGGCGGCATTGGTGGCCGGCCGCCGATCGCCACAGCACCCCCCCGGCCTTTGGCTCGGGATTGCGCTGAACGCCCTCATGTCGGGAACAGTCATCGGCTGGGCCGCCGCCAATGTACCGGTTGAAAGTCTGACCGTTGGGGATTGGATTCGCTCGCTTTCCTGGGTAGCGGTCGCGCTGCTCACCCCGGTCGTGGGGGCGGTGGCGCTGGCAAAGAAGGCCCCGTTGCCGAGCTTTCAGCGCGTGCTCGGCCGCGAGCGCCCGCGCGATCCGGTCATGCTCCTGCTCGGTGCGCTGCTGATCGCGCTGACGGTGCTCGCGGTCCAGGCAGCGCTCGGATTCGTGTTCAATCCGCGCTATCGCGATTTCCCGTTCGCGCCGCTGACGGCGGCGGCGGTGCCGTTTCTGTTGCTGACGGTGTTGCAAGCGCGCGCGCGAACTGTCCGGCCGGCGGCGGAAAGCGTCGCCGCGGCGACCCTCGTCTTGTCGGCTGTCTATGTCGTTTTCAACGAGACGCTGGCCAATTGGCAGGCCGTTTGGTTCTGCGCCGGGCTGATCGCGCTGGCGCTCACTCTTTGGCGGGCGCGGGACGCGCCAGGCTGAGGATCAGCAGCGCCACCGCCAGTCCGGACAGATCGGCATTGTGCAGCACAAGGCCGAAGGCGGCGGCGGCGATTGCGAGCGCTGCCAGCACCAAAGACGGGCGCAGCAGATTGAGCAGCGCGGCGGCCAATGCGAGCCAGCCGAACACCGAATAAGTGTGCAGTGTGATGACCTGCCGAAACGTGGCGCACAGCCAGGTCTTGAGCCCGGCCTGGCAGGCCAGCGAGACGTTGGCGTATTCGAGCGCGAGATAGCGCAGATAAAGCGCTTCGCCGAGCGCCAGAAAGCCGATGATCAGCAGCCAATGAATCTGCCGGTCGCTGGGGAGGAACAGCTTTGCTTGCATCGTGCGCCTTATGATCACGCGCGCACTATGTCGCTTCAGCCAGGTGCCGGCAATTGCCCGCTTAAGGGTTCGTCCGCGGCGCGGTTTTCGGCTGTGGCGGGGTCCCCGGTCGGCGTTCCGGCACCGGCACGGTCAGGGTGAGCCGCTGGCCGGCGAATGTGGTCGGCTGGCAATAGCGGCGGGCCGCCACGAATGGTGCACACAGCCGGGCAGCCGCGTCGGGCGTAGCCACCGGGCCGACGATCAGCCGCAACTCGGCGGCGCGGGTTTGGGCGTTTTCTCGTACCGCGACCACCGGATGCAGCCCTTCGAGCAGCGCTGCGTGGTTGCTGCGGCTCGAAGTCCACAATGTCCGCAGGCCGTCGAAACTGACGGCGCCGCCGATTTCGATGCCGAATTGCGCCGCAGCCGCAGCCGCCGGCTCTGGCGGGCTCACGGGTGCGCTGGCGATCTGGGGTGCGGCTGGCGGGGCCGCCACGCCTGCCGGTGCTGTGCTGGCGTCAGATTTTGGCGGCTCGCTGGGGCGCTGAGCCGGCGCCGGGTCTGCGGGGGCCGGTGCCAGCGCCACCTGCTGTTTGATCGACCCGGTTACGTCTTCGAGGTTGCGTTCCAGGGCGCTGATGCGCACCACCAGCCGTTCGCGGTCGCTGGAGAGGGTTCGCAGGGCCTCGGATAAGCGGCGGGTTTCGTTTTCCGCCTCCGCGGCGCGGGCGGCAAGCTGGGCGGTGTTGGGCGATGCCGGCGCCTGCGGTGTGCTCGGATTTTTCAACGCGGCAACGGTGATGGCGAGCCGCCGCGAGCCGCTGTCCGAGTAGGCCGACAGCACGGCAAGCGAAAGCGCCGCCGTGGCGGCCGCGCCCCAGCTGGCCAGCCGCACCAGCGACTTGATGTTAAAAATTCCCGTGTCTGCCTGCCAATCCATCCGTGCCGCCTGTTTCGCCCATCAAGCCCGTTGTCGGCGAATCAGCCCATTGAAAACGTTAGCAGAATCCCACCATTGTCGCTTCCTCGGCGGCCGGTTCTGCGCGCATTCCGCCTTTTCCACCGGGGCACGCTCGGATAAGAGGGCGCGAGCCTGTTGAATCCAGCCTGTTGAATTGAGAGCGAGACTCGATGGCTGACCGGACCTGCCTTGCGATCGTGCTCGCCGCCGGCGAGGGCACCCGCATGCGTTCGGCGCGCCCGAAGGTGCTGCACGAGTTCGCCAAGCAGTCTCTGCTCTCGCATGTGCTCGCGGCGGTGCGTCATGCGGGCGGATCGGCGGTCGCTGTTGTCG
>JBKKAF010000177.1:0-12852 GCA_046714775.1 Xanthobacteraceae bacterium
CGCTCGATGAACCACTTGAGCAGCCGCGACCAGATCTCGTCCTTGCCGACCGTATCCTCGATGCCGTGTTCGAGATTGGGATTGTCGTTGACTTCCATCACCACGATGCCGGTGAGGGTCTGCTTGAGGTCGACGCCATAGAATCCGTCGCCGATCGGCCGCGCCGCACGCAACGCGATGTCGATGATCTCCTGCGGCGCCTGATCGAGATCGAAGGCGCGGAAGCCGCCCTCATGCGAGGAACCGTCCGGCCGGTACTTCACGACCTGCCAATGGCCGCGCGCCATGCGGTACTGGCAGACGAACAAGGGCTCGCCGGCCAGCACGCCGACCCTCCAGTCGAACTCGGTCGGCAGGAATTTCTGCGCCAGGATCAGGTCGGTGTCCTCGAACAGTTCCTCGGCGATACGCTTGAACTCGGGCAGCGTGGAAACCTTGTGAACGCCGCGCGAGAACGAGCCGTCGGGAATCTTGACCACCAGCGGAAAGCCCAGTTCGTCCGCCGTCCTGACCAGATCGACGCCCTCGGCCAGCATCACGGTCGGCGGCGTCGGCACCTGGTTCGAACCCAACAGCTCCATCAGGAACACTTTGTTGGTGCAGCGGATCATCGAGATCGGATCGTCGATGACCGGCATGCCCTCCTGCCAGGCGCGGCGGGCGAAACGATAGGTGTGATTGTCGATCGAGGTGTTCTCGCGGATGAACAGCCCGTCGAATTCGGCGAGCTCGGCAAGCTGGCGGCGCGTGATCGGCTCGACGTCGACCGACATCTTCTCGGCGATGCGGGCGAAATGCTTGATCGTGGCCGGCGACGACGGCGGCATCTTTTCGTTGGGATCGTAGAGCACCGCCAGATCGTATTTTGCGACCGTGCGGGCCTTGGGATCGCGCCATTCGCGCTTGGTGTGCTGGTGCAGCGCCTCGCGCAGGAAGTCGCCCTCGCCATTGGCCAGCCGGGTGATGTTGCGCGGGCGAATGCGGTCGATCGACAGCCACTGCCCCGGCTCCACGGTCACTTCCAGCGCCGGGCAGCGGAACCAGTCGAACAGCAGCCGGCCGAAGGATTCGAAGCGGTCGTCGCGGGCGATGCCGAAGCAGACCAGGAGCTTAAGTTCACCCTCGGGCTGGAAGTCGGCCCGGCGCGCGCAGCGGTTCAACTCGTCTTCCAGCTCCGGCAGGGCGTGCTCGTAGAGCTTGGCCTCGCGCAGCTCGAGCATGGTTTCCACGCTCGGAACCACCCGGTGGCCGCGCGCTTCCGCCAGCAGAGAGGCATAATAGCCCTTCGACTGATAGGCGTAGGAGCGCGCCAGATTGACGAGCTTGGGCCGCCCCATGTCGAACAGGCGAGGACGGGCGAGATATTCGCTCGTCGTGATCACCTTGTGCGGGGTATCAGCGTTCGGCAGGTCCTTGGGCTGGTCGACGAGAATGACCCAGCCGGTCATTGGGAGGTCCTTTCCGGATGATCGCTGCGCCGAGCCGGACGCGATCCGAGTGGATCATGCGCACGAACGCGGCTTCGGGAGCCGCGTCGGCCTCGGTGGCAGCCGCCATCCCTTGATCATCTCTTGTAATAGCCCGGTCGGACACGCGGACTTTCCGTCCGTCGCGGTCGAGGGCGAACACCCGATACGGCACTGCTCCGGAAGCCATGTGATAACCCGAAACGACGACGATGGCTACGCTCCCGGCACCAAACATCCCCATGAGAACCGATTCTCTCACAGGAGTCAGGTGGCTGGAGATATCGGCCGGGCGGTTCCGCGGGATTTTTCCTTGATCGCCGGCAGGAGCCGCTTCTCGAACCGCAGCGCATCGCCGCCATCCTCGTAATAGCCGCGGCGGCGGCCGAACTCCGTGTAGCCGCTCTTGCGATAGCGCGAAATGGCGGCGGCATTGGTTTGGTGCACTTCCAGACGGACGATCTGGCAGTCGCGTCCGAGCGCCGCCTGTTCCGCCGCCTGCAACAACAGCGGCGCCACCCCGCGCCCGCCCAGCTGCGGGACGACCGCGATCGAATAGAGCCGCGCCACCACCGCGCGCGGCCGGAACAGCACGATCGCGGCGCCGGCGACATGGCCGCCCTCTTCCGCCACGATCACCGCGGCGGTCGGCGACCGCAGAAAATGCCGCAAGCTGCGCGGTGACAGCCGGTCGGTGGCAAACACCCGCTGCTCGAGCGCCATCAGCGCGTCGAAGTCGGCGCAGGCGGCTTTGCGGATGCGGACCGGGGGCAGCGGCGCGTGGGCAAGATTGGCGGGCATCGGTTCCGATCAGACTAGTGTGGCGGTTCAGAAGTTCCCCATTGCTTGCGGCCGGATCGGGAGGGAACTTCTGAACCAAAGCCACACTAGCAACGCTATGATTGCTAGTGTCCCTTTGAATCCGAAGTTCGCAAGAGTGCTCGCAGCAGGGGTGTGCGAACTTCGGATTCGGGACACTAGCAGTTTCGCCAGTGCTCAACGCAAGCACCCGGGGTCTCTGTTCCCAGCGGCTATCCCGACGGCGGATTCGGCTTTGAACCTGCCCGGGCCCCGGCGCGACCAATGCGCATCCCGGCCGCTATGGCCAGCAACCGTCGATCCAGGAGTATCCCATGTCCAAGAAGCTCGCCGCCGCGGCCCTTGCCGCCGTGACCCTTGCCTCCACCATGATCGCAACCACCAGCCCGGCCGACGCCAAAGGCAAATTCGGCCCGGCGTTCGGCTTCGGCATCGCCGCCGGCGCTCTCCTCGGCGCGGCCGCCGTCTCCAGCGCCTATGGCGGTCCGGTCTATGTCGGCCCGGCCTATCGCTGCCGCTGGGTCCGCCAGTTCGACAACTGGGGTCACTATATGGGCACCGTGAAAGTGTGCCGCACGTACTACTGAGGCGCCGCCTCATCAGCGAAAGTTGCGATCGGCGCGAGCGCCCCCATCCACCCCCGCGTCGGTCAAAGCAGCCCGCCTGGACGGTCCCCCGTCCGGGCGGGCTTTGCCTTAACCGCAGAGCCGGCCGGGCGGCAGCATTGGCTCCCGCGGCGTTAAGGGACTAAAACAGCGCCGGACCATGACCGGTCCGTGGACGTGGCGAGACACCCATGCAGCGCGTGACCATCACCATCGACGACGAACTCATGATCGAGCTCGATCGCATCATCGCGGCCCGCGGCTACCAAAACCGCTCGGAGGCGATCCGCGATCTCGCCCGCGCCGGCATCCGGCAGGCGGCCGAAACACTCGACCAGCAGCGCGACTGCGTCGCCGCCCTGGTCTACGTCTACGACCACAACGCGCGACAATTGTCGAAACGGCTGGCCGACACCTTCCATGACCACCACGAATTATCGCTCGCTTCGATGCATGCCCATCTCGACCATGACAGCTGCATGGAGGTGACCATCCTGCGCGGCAACACCGCCAAAGTGCAGCATTTCGCCGAGCACGTGATCGCCGAACGCGGAGTTCGTCACGGCCGCATCGTGCTGGTGCCGACGGATCTGCTGATCAAGCCGCATTCCCACGCCCCCGATGTCTCGCATCACCATCCGCACCGCCCGCCCCGGCGGCGTCCGCGGCGGGCTCGCTAAGATTTGAAGAGCGCCTGGGCCGCGGCCTCGGACGGCCTAGCCCCTTGCCCGGCCGCGCTTTTATCTGGTAAGTGAATTCTACGAAATGATCATACTTGCGTGTGATCGTCGCAAAACACGTCATACGATCCCGATACGATCCCGCGTGCCGCAAAGCGGCCAAGCCCGGGGCGAACAACGAGGCGCCATGTCGCAGGTTCTGCGGTCCTTCAATGACAGTGCGGTCAACGTCCGCGGCAAGATCGTCGCCATTTACACCCTCCTGATTGCGGCCAACCTGGCGGTCTGGGCCTGGGCCTTCATCTCCTTCCACGATCATCCGGTGCTGCTCGGCACTTGTTTCCTGGCTTACAGCTTCGGGCTTCGCCACGCCGTCGATGCCGACCACATCGCGGCCATCGACAATGTCACCCGCAAGCTGATGCAGGAGGGTAAGCGTCCGCTCTGCGCCGGCCTGTTCTTCTCGCTCGGCCATTCGACCGTGGTGTTCTTGGCCTCGATTGGCGTGGCGGTGATGGCGACGGCGTTCAAGGACCGGATCGACGATTTCCACCCGATCGGCAGCGTGATCGGCACCTCGGTCTCGGCGATCTTTCTGCTGCTGATTGCCGCCATCAATCTCGTGGTGCTGATCAACGTCTACAACACGTTCCAGCGCGTAAAGAAAGGCGAGACCTATTCCGAGACCGACCTGGATATCGTTCTCGCCAATGGCGGCTTGCTGGCGCGCATCTTCCGCCGCCTGTTCCGCATGATCGGCCGCAGCTGGCACATGTATCCGCTGGGCTTCCTGTTCGGGCTCGGTTTCGACACCGCGACGGAAGTGGCGCTGCTCGGCATCACCGCCGCACAGGCTTCGAGCGGATTGTCGATGTGGTCGATCCTGATTTTCCCGGCTCTGTTCACCGCCGGCATGACCCTGCTCGACACCACCGACAGCGTGTTGATGGTGCGCGCCTATGGCTGGGCCTTCGCCAAGCCGGTGCGCAAGCTCTATTACAACATGACCATCACCTTCGTGTCGGTGGTGGTGGCGGTGGTGATCGGCGGCATCCAGGCGCTTGGGCTGATCGGGGACAAACTCGGTCTAACCGGTGGTTTTTGGGACGTGTTCGGCGGCCTCAGCGAACATCTCGGCATCATGGGTTATCTGATCGTCGCGTTCTTTCTCGTCAGCTGGGCGGCATCGGTCCTGATCTATCGGCTCAAGGGCTATGACGAGCTCGAAATCCGCGCGCCGGGCCTCGAAAATCCGTTGCGACAGACGTAACAATACAAAGTAACATCTTCGGGGGGCGTGACATGGGCAATGGGACAAGCGTTCAGTCTGTCGTCGGTCACCGGCTCGCCGCCATCCTGTTGTCTGCGATTGTGCTTCCAATCGCCGCGCTCAGCTCCAGCCCGGCTCGCGCGGCCGGCGCGTATGCGGTCGACGATTCCGAAATCGGCAAGCCCGGCGAGTGCAAGGTCGAAACCTGGGCCTCGTTCGCCGACAACCGCGATATCGTCGGTGTGATCTCCCCCGCCTGCGTGGTCAATTTCATCCGTCCGGTCGAGGTGGGCGCACAGCTCGCGCGCTTCCGCGCGGATGGCGAATGGGGAACTTCGCTCACGCTGAAGGGCAAGATCAATCTCGTCCCGGCGGAGACTGGCAGGATCGGTCTCGGTCTGGGTGGCGGCACCACGTTCGATCTTGTCACGCGCGAGAACACCGGCTCGTTCATCAGCGTGCCGGCGACCTTTCCGCTGTCCGAGGAATTCAAGATCAACGTCAACGGCGGCTGGCTCTACGACCGCGTCGCCGCATTGCATTGGGTGACCTGGGGCGCCGGCTTTGAATGGAATTTCGTCAAGCCGCTGACGCTGATCGGCGAGGTGTTCGGCCAGGCGGGCCACGGCGTGCCGGATCAGCCGTCGCTCACCGATCCGCGCGCCCAGATCGGTTTGCGCTACACGCCTGTCGAGAGCGTCGATCTCGACCTCATCTACGGCCGCAACATCACCGGCGCCGGAGCGAATTGGATCACCGTCGGGCTCAATGTACGTTTCCAGCCGCTGGAGCGGCCGGGGGAAGACAAGGCCCCGCGCCTTATTCGCAAGTAGCCTTATTCCGCCGCGCTTTGCCGCTTGCTGCCCGCTTAAACGCCGCAGCCACACATGGGAAATGCGCTTGCCTTCGTCGCATTGCCCTTCATAATTCGGCAATCCAAGAAAAGACGTGCCCCGCAGGGGTCGAAACATATTCAGGAAGGCGCGCCGATGACCCTCGTCCCTCGCCGTCAGTTCTTGACGCTTGCCGGCGCCGCCGTCGCGGCGCCCGCCCTCTCCTCGCTTGGATGGTCGCAAAGCTATCCAAACCGGCCGATCCGGGTCATCGTGATGCTGGCGGCCGGCGGTGGAACGGATTATCTCGCGCGCCTGACCGGCGAACACGTTTCGCGCGCGCTCGGACAGCAGGTGGTGGTCGAGAACCGGACCGGCGCCGGCGGCACCATCGGCATCGAGACCGTGTCGAAGAGTGCACCCGACGGCTATACGGTGCTGTTTTCCAACGACAACCTCGCGAGCGCGCCGCAGATCATCAAGGTGAACGGCGACTATCAGAAGGACCTCATTCCGGTCATCCAGATCGCGCGTCAGCCGCTGGTTTGGGCGGTGCATCAATCGCTCAAATTGAATACGCTCGCGGAATTCATCGCCGAGATGAAGCAGCGCCCGGGGAAAGGCTATGCGACCTCCGGCGTCGGCTCCAACCAGCACTTCCTGGGTGAGTGGTTTCTGAAGAGCGCCGGGATCAAGCTCGATCACGTGCCCTATCGCGGCGCCGGCCAGGCGGTGAACGATCTTATTGCCGCGCATGTGCCGATCGCATCGCTCGGACCGACCTCCCTGATGGCGCACTACCACGAAAAAACTTTGCGCTTCCTCGCGCAATCGTCGGAAACGCGCTCGTCGAGCCTGCCGGAAATCCCGACCTTTCAGGAATCCGGATTTAAAGGGCTGGTGCTCGATCAATGGTTCGGCGTGTTCGTGCCGGCGGGGACGCCGCCCGAGATCGTCGCCCGCCTTAATGCCGAATTCGGCAAGGCGATCGAGGTGCCGTCGATCCGCGAAGGCATGCTCAAGTCAGCCAACGAACCGGTCGGCGGCAGCCCGGAGCAGTTCGCGCGTCTGGTTCGCGACGATACGGCGAAATATGCGAAGCTCTCAACGGAGCTTGGCATCAAGGTCAATTGACGATCGGCTTTGCCGGAAGCAAGGCGCGGCTTGCGTCGTGACGTTATGATGCGGCGTGCGCGGCGGCCACGCTTGCCGCCAGCACGCGCGCGACATGCAGCGCCTCGCGTCCCGCTCCATCCTTGATCTGCTGCCGGCATGAGGTGCCGTCGGCGACAATGAGCGTATCGGAGGCGGCCTGGCGCACCGCCGGCAGCAGCGAAAGCTCGCCCATCGCCAGGGAAACGTCGATGGTGTCGGCGCCGTAGCCAAAGGCGCCGGCCATGCCGCAGCAGCTTGATTCCACCATCTCGACGGCAAGCTCCGGCACCAGCTTGAGCGCGCTTTCGACTGCGCCCATGGCGGCGAAGGATTTCTGGTGGCAATGGCCATGCAGCAGCGCCCGTTTCCCGACCGGCGCCAGCGGCAGGTGGAATGCGTCCGCGCTTGCCTCGCGGGCAATATATTCCTCGAACAACAGGGCGTGGGCGGCCAAGCCGCGCGCCGCGCTTCCCTTCACTAATGCCGGGATCTCGTCGCGGAAGCCGAGCAGGCAGCTCGGCTCGAGCCCGACGACCGGGATGCCGCGCGCGATGAAAGGCGCAAGCGCTGTCAGCGTGCGCTCCGCTTCCCGCCGCGCCTCTTCGATCAGGCCGACCGAAAGAAACGTGCGTCCGCAGCACAACGGCCGCGACGCGCCGTCGGCCGGACGCGGCAGATGCACGCGCCGGCCGGCCGCGGTGAGCACGTCGAGCGCCGCCTGGATGTTCTCCGGTTCGAAATAGCGGTTGAAGGTGTCGAAAAAGAATACGACTTCCGGACCGTCAGGCGGGCCGACTAAGCTGTCCTTTTCGCGATAGGCATCCCGGCGCCAGTGCGGAAGGCTCCGGCGGGCGCTCAGACCGAGCGTGGATTCCGCCAGCCGCGCCAAGGATGGCATGCCGTTGCGCAGGTTCATCAGCCACGGCAGTCGGGCCGCGGCCGGCGCATAGCGCGGCAGATAACCAACCAGCCGGTCGCGCAGCGACAGGCCATGTTTGGCTGCGCGCGCCGCCTGCACTTCGATCTTCATGCGCGCCATGTCGACGCCGGTCGGGCATTCGCGCCGGCAGGCCTTGCAGGAGACGCACAGTTTCAAAGTCTCGGCCATCTCGTCGGAGGCGATGGCGTCGGCGCCGAGCTGACCGGTGATCGCGAGCCGCAGCGTATTGGCGCGCCCGCGCGTGACATCGCGTTCCTCGCGGGTGATGCGATAGCTCGGGCACATGACGCCGCCCGTTAGCGCGCGGCAGGCGCCGTTGTTGTTGCACATCTCGATGGCGCCTTGGAATCCGCCGCCGCTGCCGGGATAGGCCGACCAATCGAGTTGGGTGGTGACCTCCTCGGCGCGATAGTCGGGGCCATAGCGAAAGAGATTGCGATCGTCGAATTTCGGCGCGCGCACGATCTTGCCGGGGTTGAACAGGCCGCGCGGATCGAAGCGGTCTTTCACCTCTTCGAACGCCAGCACCAGCTTGTCGCCGAACATCATCTCATGGAATTCGGAGCGCACGATGCCGTCGCCGTGCTCGCCGGAATGCGAGCCCTTGTAGTCGCGCACCATCAGGAAGGCTTCCTCGGCGATGGCGCGCATCGCATTGACGTCCTTGTCCAGGCGCAGATTGAGTACCGGGCGTACATGCAAGCAGCCGACCGAGGCATGGGCGTACCAGGTGCCGCGCGTTCCATGCTTCTCGAAAATATCGGTCAGCCGGCCGGTGTATTCCGCGAGATGCTCCAGTGGCACGGCACAGTCTTCGACAAAGGAGATGGGTTTGCCGGCCTCCTTCATCGACATCATGATGTTGAGGCCCGCGGTGCGCACCGCGGTGATGGCGGTCTGCAGCTTGGGATCGAGCACCTCGACGACGCCGCCCCACTTGGCGCCGCTTTTGTCCCAACCGAGGTTGAGATCGCCTATGAGATCGCTGAGCCGCAGCAGGCGGCGGAAGTTCTCGCCATGGTCGGGCTCGCCGAATTCGACAAACAGAATGGCCTCGGGATCGCCGCGCAGAAAGGTGTCGATGGTGGGCCTGAACATGGCGATCTCGCGCGCCAGACCAAGCATGGCGCGGTCGATCAGCTCGACCGCGATCGGCCCGAGCTTGGCGATATGCTGTGCAGCCTCCATCGCCTGCTGGAAGCTGCCGAAATGGCAGGCCCCGACCGCGCACCGTCCCAGCAGCGGCGAGAGCTTTAGCTCGATGCGCGTGGAAAAGCCGAGCGTGCCCTCCGATCCCACCAGGATATGCGCGAGATTGAGATCGTTGCGGCCCGGCACCAAGGCATCGAGATTGTAGCCACCGACCCGGCGCTGCACCTTCGGGAAGCGCAGGTCGACCCGCCATTGCTCGCGCTCCCCGATGGTCAGCAGATCGCGCGCCAGCGGCTTCAGCGGCGAGGAATCGGACACGTCTGACAAATCGGCGGCCACCGGTCCGAAATGCGCTTTCGATCCGTCAGCCAGCACGGCGTCGATCGACAAGATATTCTCGCGGGTATTGCCGTAGCGCAGCGAGCGTGCGCCGCACGAATTATTGCCCACCATGCCGCCGATGGTGGCGCGCGAGCCGGTCGAGATGTCGACCGGGAACCACAAGCCGTGCGGGTTGAGCTGGCGATTGAGATCGTCGAGCACGATGCCGGGCTCGACTGCGCAACGCCGGCCGGCAACATCCAGGTCCAACAGGCCGGTGAGATGTTTCGAGCAATCGATGACCAGAGAATGGTTGACGGTCTGTCCCGCCTGCGAGGTTCCGCCGCCGCGCGGCAGAACGCTGACCCCCTCCTCGCGCGCCAGCGCCAGCGCCCGTTCGGCCTCGGCGATCGAGCGTGGCAAAACGATGCCGAGCGGCATCATCTGGTAGTGGGAAGCATCGGTGGCATAGCGGCCGCGGCTGAAACGGTCGAACATGACCTCGCCGGTCAACTCCGCTTTGAGCCGGCGCTGCAGCCCTGGCACCTGCACTACCGCCACGTGTCGACCTCACCCTCGCCGGCCGCCGCTTTCGGGTCGCGCACGCAGTCGGCAGCAGCCGAAATTAAACGGCCCGATCACCAATAGTGACGCAATTCGTGAACTGAACGAAATGCCCTTGACCCGACTGTCGCATCCGGTGTTCAACGCGACAAGCGCTGCCACCGTCAAGCGCGGGCCGCACAGGTCCAGAGGAGCCGTCGTCAATGCCGCAGAATTCTTCGCGTAGCGTAGGGCGCCATTTCCTGCACATTCCCGGGCCGTCGCCGCTGCCCGACCGGATTCTGCGCGCCATGGACACCCCAATCATCGACCACCGGGGTCCGGAATTCCAGAAACTCGCCAAGCGCTGCCTTGAGGGCATTAAGACCATTTTCAAGACTGCAAACCCGGTGATCATCTATACCGCCACCGGCACCGGCGCCTGGGAAGCGGCGCTGGTCAACACGCTGTCGCCCGGCGACCGCGTGCTGATGGTGGAGACCGGCCAGTTTTCCACGCTGTGGAAGAAAATGGCGGAAAAGCTCGGGTTGCAGCCCGAGTTCATTCCGACCGACTGGCGCATCGGCGCCGAGCCGGCCGCGATCGAAGAGGCGCTGCGCAAAGACACGGCGCGCGCGATCAAGGCGGTTTGCGTGCTGCACAACGAGACCGCGACCGGCTGCCTGTCGCCGGTGGCGGAGATCCGCAAGGCGATCGACGCCGCCGGCCATCCGGCCCTGTTCATGGTCGACACCATTTCCTCGCTGGCATCCACGGATTACCGGCACGACGAATGGGGCGTCGACGTCACCATCGGCGGCGCGCAGAAGGGATTGATGCTGCCGCCCGGCATGTCGTTCAACGCGGTGAGCGACAAGGCGCTGGCGGCGGCGAGTAATTCAAAGCTGCCGAAGTCGTTCTGGGCATGGGACGACATGCTGAACATGAACAAGCTCGGCTTCTTCCCCTATACGCCGGCCACCCAGATGCTGCACGGATTGGCGGTGGCGATCGACATGCTGCACGAAGAAGGCCTCGACAATGTGTTTTCCCGCCACGACCGCCTCGCCGAGGCAACACGTCGCGCGGTGCGCGGCTGGGGCCTGGACATCCTCTGCCGTGACCCGAAATACTACTCGCCCACGGTCACCGGGGTGCTGCTGCCGGATGGCCATGACGCCGACGCTTTCCGCAATCTCGCGCTCGACCATTTCAATATTTCCTACGGCATGAGCTTCGGGCCGTTTGCCGGAAAATTCTTCCGCATCGGCCATCTCGGCGACACCAACGATTTGACCATGATGGGCGCGCTTGCCGGCACCGAGATGGCGCTGTCGCTCGCCGGCATTCCGCACAAGAAGGGCGGCGTGCAGGCGGCGATGGACTATCTCGTGTCCGCTCACGCCCAGCCGGCGCGGGCCGCGGCGGAGTGACTTCTTATCCCTCCCCGCAAATGCGGGGAGGGATTAGGCCGCGATCTTCACATATTCGAAGTCGCCCGGCTTGTTGTCGATGCCGACCCGCGGCGGGGCGATCCAGCTTGCGAACTTGCCGGGCTCGCTGACCGGCTTCATCAGGCTGGCGATGAAATCGCCATCGTCTTTGGACGGCAGCCACTTTTCCTTTTCCTTGGTCCAAGCCGTCTGGTCGAGCAGCTTGCCCTCGGGCGACGCCTTGATGTCCTTGAACTCGCCGATCTGCCGGTGGAAGGCGACATGCGGCAGGTCGAACCTGAACTCGACCCCGATCTTTTCGATGATCTTGTTCCAGCGGTTGACGCCGCGCTGGCAGTCCTCGGTGTAGTCGTCGCGCAACCGCATATTGATCGCGGTCAGTGCCGGCTCGTCGACTCGCTTGATCTCGCCATCGGCCATCTTGAGCACCGGATAGGTCGAGTTCTCGAGCTTGTGGTCGTCCTCGATCTTGGTTTCCTGGTAGCGGCCCTTGATGCCTGCATTGAAGGCATTGGCGGCATTGGTCGACACCTCGGAACCGAACAGGTCGAGCGACAGCGAATAGTGCAGATTGAGCTTCTTCTTCATGGTCGGCAGGTCGATGACGCCGAGGGCGCGGACCTTCTCGATATCGTTGACGTCCTCGATGCCGGCTTCCTTCATCGCCTCGCAGGTTCGCTGCAGCGTGCGGCCGATGCCGGTCTCGCCCACGAACATATGGTGGGCTTCCTCGGTCAGCATGAAGCGGCAGGTGCGCGAGAGCGGGTCGAAGCCCGACTGCGCGAGGCTTTCGAGCTGCATCTTGCCGTCGCGGTCGGTGAAGAAGGTGAACATGAAGAACGACAGCCAGTCCGGCGTCGCTTCGTTGAAAGCGCCGAGCATGCGCGGCGCCTCGTCCGAACCCGAGCGGCGGCGCAGCAGATCGTCGGCCTCTTCGCGGCCGTCGCGGCCGAAATACTTGTGCAGCAGATAGACCATCGCCCAGAGATGGCGGCCTTCCTCGACATTGACCTGAAACAGGTTGCGCATGTCGTAGAGCGACGGCGCGGTTTTGCCGAGATAGCGCTGCTGTTCGACCGACGCCGGCTCGGTGTCGCCCTGGATGACGATCAGCCGGCGCAGCATGGCACGATGCTCACCCGGCACTTCCTGCCAGGCCGCTTCGCCGTAAGCCTGGCCGAACGGCACTTTGCGATTTTCTTCCGCCGGCGCGAGCAGGATGCCCCAGCGATAATCCGGCATTCTCACGTAATCGAATTTCGCCCAGCCCTTCGGGTCGACGGACACGGCGGTGCGCAGATAAACCAGCGATTCGTTGAAGCCTTCGGGGCCGGCATCCTTCCACCAATTGATGTAACCGGGATGCCAGGTTTCGAGCGCCTTGAGCACGCGGGCATCGTCGGTGAGACCGACATTGTTCGGGATCTGCGTCGAGTAATCGACATTCATGAGGTTCATGCCACGCTCCTGTGCCTAACTCTCTTTTTGTCCCGGACGCGGCGCAGCGTGAAACGGTGCGCTGAAGATCCGGGACCGTCTCAATGACAGTCTCCGTAACGGTCCCGGTTCTGCAGCGTATCACGCTCTCTTAAGTTTGCGCAGATTGCGTAAACT